>JAIVTZ010000027.1:0-12585 GCA_049188105.1 Deltaproteobacteria bacterium
GGAGCCGGGGATGAAGTTGATGACTCCCGGCGGGAAGCCGGCGGCCTCCATCAGCTTCATGAGGTGCCAGGCGGTGAAGACCGCCGACGAGGCCGGTTTCCAGAGCACGGTGTTGCCCATCAGCGCGGGCGCCGTCGGGAGGTTGCCGGCGATGGAGGCGAAGTTGAAGGGGGTGACCGCAAAGACGAAGCCCTCCAACGCGCGGTACTCGACGTAATCCCAGTAACCGGGCGCCGACTGGGGCTGCTGCTCGTAGATGAAGCGCATGAAGTAGGGGTTGAAGCGCCAGAAGTCGATGAGCTCGCAGGCCGAGTCGATCTCGGCCTGGAAGACGTTCTTCGACTGGTTGAGCATGCACGCCGCGTTGAGGGTGTCGCGCCACGGGCCGGCGAGGAGTTCGGCGGCCTTGAGCATCACCGCCGCACGCTGCTCCCAGGGCATCTCGGACCAATCCTTCCACGCTTCGGCGGCCGCCATCACGGCCCGCTTCACCTCGGCCTCGCCGGCCTTGTGGTAGACCCCCAGGACGTGCGTGTGGTCGTGCGGACACACCGCCTCGGCGGTGTTGCCGGTGCGCACCTCCTCACCGCCGATGATGAGCGGGATCTCGATCTCCTCGCTCAACATCTCCGCAATCTTCGCCTTCAGCGAGACCTTCTCGGGCGAGCCGGGACCATAGGACCTGATCGGATCATTGACGGGAGGCGGGACAGAAACGATTCCATTGGCCATGTGAGACCTCCGAGCTTAGTGAAAATGGTCTGCGGCGCGATGCGGCTGCAACCTCGGCATCCTAGCCGCCCGCCCGTTGAACATCAATCCTTTTCTTCAATTCTCGGCCGGGCAGGGCCCGGCGCTGCACGGCCGAGAATTGAACCCGGTACACTCTTTCAGCAGGCATGATTTATCTGGATTACAACGCGACGACGCCCATCGACCCCCGGGTGGCGAAGGCGATGGAGCCGTTCCTCACCGGCGGCTTCGGCAACCCCTCGTCAACCCATGCCGAGGGACGCAAGGCGATGTCGGCGCTGGAGGAAGCTCGCGAGCGGGTGGCGCGCTGTCTCGGCTGCCGGCCAACCGAGGTGGTGCTCACCTCTTGCGGATCGGAATCGAACAACCTCGCCATCCGCGGTCTGGTCGAGGCTCGTGGCGGCGGCCATGTCGTCACCTCTATGGTGGAGCACCCGGCGGTGCTCGAGGTGGTCCTCGCCCTCGAGATCGAGGGCCGCATTGCGCTGACCATCGTCGGGGTCGACCGTTTTGGTCGGGTCGACCCGGAGGCCGTGGTGGCCGCGCTGCGCCCCGACACCGTGCTGGTGAGCCTGATGCTGGCGAACAACGAGGTCGGCACTCTGCAGCCGGTGAGAGAGGTGGCGGCCATGTGCCGCGAACGCGGGGTGGCGATCCACACCGATGCGGCGCAGGCGATCGGCAAGGTGCCGGTGAATGTCGACGATCTCGGCGTCGACCTTCTGTCGGTGGCGGGGCACAAGCTTTACGCACCGAAGGGTGTGGGGGCGCTCTACATTCGGGAGGGTATCGAGATCATGCCGCAGATTCGTGGCGCCGGCCACGAACGGGGCCGGCGTGCCGGGACCGAGAACGTCCTTCTGGCAGTGGGCCTAGGGATCGCGTGTGAGCTGGCCCAGCACGAGGTCGCAGCGGGGCAGGAGTGGTTGGCCGGTCTCCGCGGTCGCCTGGCGGCCGGTCTGCGGGCGGGGTGTGAGGACCTGGTGGAGCACGGGCACCCTGACCACCGGCTGCCCAACACCTTGAGCGTGGCGCTCCCCGGCCACGACGCGAGTGAGCTGCTCGGCAATCTGGCCGACGAGCTGGCGGCATCGGCTGGTTCGGCGTGCCACTCCGGTGCAACCATGATTTCGTACGTACTGCAGGCGATGGGCGTCGAGGCGGAAATTGCCCGCGCCACCATTCGGCTGTCGCTCGGTCGCTTCACCACCGAGGAGGACGTCGAACGAGGCGCGGAGGTGATCCTGGAGGCAGCAAGGGGTTGATTTCGGATTTCGGATTTCGGATTTTCCCTGGCCCACCAAACTCACCACCAAGGCACCAAGGGCACCGAGGAGTTACGAACGGGGCAACATCCGCTATCGCTATCGAAAAGGAAAGCACCGGATCGAGGAATCGATACCGATAGCGATTGCGATAGCGATACCGATTGAGAGATTGAACGAGGACGCGGAGAAGGAATTGCGCAAGAATTGCGTTTGAAGTGTCGCTCACCCGAATCACAAACGGGGAAGGTCGGGCGGCAAATCCGCAATCCGAAATCCGCAATCCGAAATTTTCCCGAGCCCGGACACGGGAATCAGCCCGCGGCGCATACGTATACTCTGTTGATGACCCGCTCCTGTCCCTGGTGTTTGGAGCCGATTCCGGTTGATCCGGCCCTTCCCGAGTGTCCGCACTGCGGACGGCCACTGGGCGAGGAGGGAGAATCGAAGGCGCGCGAGCTTCGTTTCGACAGGGTGGAGGGCGCTCAGGAGGCACGTTTCCGGCGAATGCTCGCATGGGGGGCGCCGATCATGGCGCTGATTGCCGTTGCCATGCCGCTTGTGCACGTGGGAGCGCTGGCGGTAGTGCCATTGCTGGTTGCCGTCCACCTGGTGCTTGTGAGGGTGGTGCTGGTTCGCGACGCGCAGCGCCTGTTGGGGCCGGTGCGGCGGCTCCTCAATCGCTGGCTAGCGCGATTCTCCTTTTTGTGGATCGGGCTTCCGGGCTACGGTGCGATGACGGTTCCGGTCATCGGTGTGTTGGTGGGGGTGGGAACGTTTGCGGTGCTGACGTCGTTGGTGCACGTTTCGACCATGGTGAGCCTGCAGAGAGAGCGGTCGGGAAGGAAGCTCGCCCGGTGGGAGAAGCTGGTGCCGATCGTGCTGGCGGTCCTCAGCATCGGGTTCCTCGTGATCGCGATCTCGATCGCCGTCCTCTTCGGGTGGTCGATCATGGCCATCGTCGATCGGATGCAGACGCCTTGAAGCGAGCTTGATGTGATTGGAGACTGACATGGAATCACTGATGACCTACATGGCGGCCTTCGGGATCGCCGCCGGCGCCGGCGCCAAGGCCTTCATCCCGATTCTGACCCTCGGAATTTTCAGCTACACCCCGTACTTCGAGCTTTCGGAGCGCTTTGCCTGGATCGCGGACCCGATCGTGCTGGCGGTGCTGGCGGTGCTCGTGATCGTCGAGATCGTGGTCGATGCCCACCCGGACCTGGGCCGGTTCTCGGACGTTGTGGCGTACCTGCCGAAGGTGGTGGCCGGGTTTCTCGCCTTTGCTGCGGTCACCGGACGACTCGACAGCGATCTCGTCCACCTCGGGACCTCGGGGGTCCTCGGCGGCGGCACGGCTGCCGGGGTTCACTGGCTGCGCAACCAGGTGCGACGGCCGTTCCGCGACCTCGCCGAGGATACGCACGAGGCGGCTGGCAAGCTCGCATCGGTCAGTGAGGCCGGCGCATCGGCGACGCTGGCCAGCACCGCGCTGGTAGCGCCGCCGCTGTCGGCCCTCGCGCTGGTCGGGTTCGTGGCCTTCTCGGTGATCACTGTCCGTGCGGCCGATCGCAGGCGGGTGGCGTGCGTCAACTGCGGAGAGCCGATTCGGCCGGGCGCCCTGGTCTGCCCCCACTGCCGGGGTGAGCAAGAATAGGAAATTTCTCCCGTTTTTCCGTGTTAAGCTGAATCGTTCACGAAAGGGGAGGGAGTGCAGTTCAAGGTCGGCGACAAGGTGGTGTACCCCAGCCAAGGCGTTTCGGTTGTGGAGAGCATCGCGAATGAGGTCCTCGCCGGTACCAATATGAGGTGCTACCACCTGCGCCTCGTCAGCTCTGAATCCAAGGTCATGGTGCCGATAACCAACACCGAGCGGGTGGGTCTACGGCCGCTCGCGGAGAAGAAGCTCGTGCGACGGGCGATGCGACGACTCAAGAGTGCTGAGGGCGACCACGCCGAGGATTGGAAGGATCGTTATCGGGCCAACCTCGAGCGAATCAAGACCGGAGAGCTGGACGAGATCGTCGACGTGCTCCTGTGCCTGGCCGAGGTGGCCGGCCGCAAAACCCTCAGCTTTCGGGAGCGCAAGATGTACGACCACGCCCGCCAGTTGCTCGTCTTCGAGGTTGCCGAGGTGGAAGGCCGCGCACCGGAAAAGGTCGAGCAGCAGGTGGAGGACGCCCTAGGTAATGTCGTCAAAAAGGATGAAGATTAGGGGAGCCAGGCGCCAGGTATTAGGTATTAGGTTTTAGGTATTAGGTCATCACAACGTCCTCGGAGAACCGGAGACCTCGTGCCCAACACAAGACCGCCGCCACATCAAAGGTTTTAGGTATTAGGTTTTAGGTATTAGGTCATCACAACGTCCTCGGAAAACCGGAGACCTCCTACCCAACACAACACCACCGCCGCACCGTCCGCTGATCAATCCGGCGTTGCCAGAAGCTGCGACGAGCTAATACCTTATACCTAACACCTAATACCTTTCCCTGCACTCGAATCAGTGCGAATGCTATTCTCTGCGTCAGCGCATCGCAGGGAGGCTGAATGAACAAAAACGACGCGAACACGGGACGCTGGTATCTCAAGCTCCACTGGCAGGTGATGATCGCCCTCGTTGCCGGAGTCGTTTTCGGTTGGCTGGCGCCGGCGGGGGCTGAGAGCATCGGTTTCCTCGGCGATCTTTTTCTGCGCCTCCTGAAGATGATCATCATCCCGCTCATCTTCACCTCGCTGGTGAGCGGCATCGCCAGCCTCGGCACTGCCCGCTCGGTGGGCCGGGTGGGCATACGCACCATCATCTACTACACCGTTTCGACCACCCTCGCCATCACCGTCGGCCTCACCCTGGTCAACATCATCCAACCGGGAGCCGAGCTCGAGCTCGCCGGAGTCGGCGAGCTCCCGGAAGGCTTCTCCACTGCCACCCAGACCCTTCCCGATTTCCTTCTGCGGATGGTGCCCGACAACATCGTGTCCGCGATGGCTGCCGGCGACGTGCTGCCCGTCATCGTCTTCGCCATCCTCTTCGGGCTCTTTCTGACCCGCCTCAACGGACCCAATGTGGACGCCGTACACCGGGTGGTGGACGGCATCCTCGAGATCATCCAAAAGCTGACACTGGCCATAGTCACACTCGCGCCGGTGGGGATCTTCGCTCTGCTCGCGCGCGAGGTGGCGCGCAGCGGCCCGGGGATCATCTGGGATCTGCGCTACTACTTCGTGACCGTGGGCGCGGGCCTCCTGATCCACGCCACCATCACCCTGCCCGCTATCCTGTTCGTGCTTGGGCGGCGGCAGCCGCTGGTCTACGCGCGCAAGATGGCGCCGGCCATCGCCACCGCCTTTTCCACCGCCTCCTCGTCGGCGACGCTGCCGCTGAGCATGGAGTGCTCGGAGGAAGCCGGCAATCGCCGGGGTGTGACGAGCTTCGTACTGCCCCTCGGCGCGACCGTCAACATGGACGGCACCGCGCTATACGAGGCGGTGGCGGCCTTGACCATTGCCCAGATGTATGGCGTCGAGCTTGGGCTGGTGCAGCAGGCGCTGGTTCTGTTGACCGCGCTCCTCGCATCGGTGGGGGCGGCGGGCATTCCGATGGCCGGGCTTGTGATGCTGGTGGTGGTGCTGCAGGCGGTGGGATTGCCGCTCGAAGGTATCGGCACGATCATTGCGATCGACCGAGTGCTCGACATGATGCGGACCGCCACCAATGTCTGGAGCGACCTCGTGGGTACCGCGGTCGTCAACCGGTTTGAAGGGAGCGCCTCATGAGACGCCTCGCACTTCTCATAGTCGTTGTGCTGGCCCTGCCGGGCGCAGGGATGGCCCAGGTTGCCGACAGCCTGCGGGAGCAGGGCAAGATCCGTGAGACGGTGTTGGCTGCTCAGGTCCTGGAGATGATCGAGATGCGGGAGGAGCTGCGCGAGCTGTGGATGCGCCTCGAGCAGCAGTCCGGGGGCCTGCTGCAGGCTCAAGGCGAAGGCGAGACTGTGGAGAGCCTACGGCTGCGAGCCGAGAATCTTCGGGAGATCGAGGCCCGGATGCATGCGGCGCTGTCCAGGTCGCAGCAGCTCCGGAGGTCGTTGCTCGAAAATCGCACGATGCTGGCCGCGATCGAGATGGAGATGCAGCGGCTCACCGCCGTGGTCGGTTCAGCCGAGGCGCCGCTCAACGGCACCTGGCGGCTGGTGATGGAGCCGGGACAGGACGGTTTTGCCTACCTGCAGCAGCAGGGGACCCTGGTTGCAGGGACCTACGCGATTTCGGGCGGATTCACCGGGTCCTTCCGCGGCACCTTCGTCGCGGGCAAGGTACGCCTGGAGCGTATCGACTCGCAGATCGGGTTTGCCGCGATCTTTTACGGCCGTCTCGTTGGCCGGGGCGACAACCTCAGGCTGCAGGGAACCTGGGAGGCGACCCAACTCGCCAGCGGCCTGCCGTCGCACGGAAACTGGACGGCGAGAAAGGTCAGCGAGGATCAAGAGTAGTTCGTGGTATCGTTCCCGTTCCCGGCTCGAGTTTCTCGGGCCGATGATGGAGGATGTTCAGCATGTATCGCAATCCCTGGTTCACCCTGGTACTCGGTCTGATGGTGGGACTCGTCATCGGATATGTTATTGCCGAACAGCAGCCGGTGCCCCCCGGCAAGGCTCTCCGGCTCGGTGCGGGGGCGTCAGCCGATCAGACCGACGCGCTGCCCGAGGGGCACCCTCCGGTCGATGGTCCATCCGGCGCCGACGCGCAGCGTCTGCGACAGCAGGTCTCCGAAATTCAGGGTCTTCTCGACGGCAACCCGGAGGATGCCGGGCTGATGGCGGCCATGGGCAACGTCTATTTCGACGCCGGCCGGTGGGAGGAAGCCCGTGGGTGGTATGAGAAGAGCCTGGCGCTCTCTCCAGGCGATCCTGACATCATGACGGACCTCGCGGTGGTGTTCCGGAACCTCGGCCGGCCGCAGGAAAGTGTGGAGCTCCTCGACCAGGTCATTACCACGAACCCGGACCACTGGCAGGCCTGGTTCAACAAGGTCGTCGTGCTCAACTTCGATCTTCATGAGCACGATGCGGCGGCCGACGCGCTCGAATCGCTCAAGGAGCTGCGGCTGACGAATCCGGACATTCCTGATCTGTCGGGCCTGGAGAAGGAAATTCAGGGCGGCTGACCGCGTCAGATTTCGGATTTCGGATTTCGGATTTCGAATTTTCCACCCGGCCCCCAAAGATCTTCCATCCTGAAATGGGTGGGCGGAATTTCTGATTCCTCATTCGATCCGTGCGGGTCTCCGTCTCCGTGACCGCGTTCGGTCTCTCCATCGGTATCGCTATCGCAATCGCTATCGAATCCTCGAATCGGTGGCGTTCCCATCGATAGCGATAGCGATCCCGATAGCGATAGCGATTTCTGCCCGCCCTCGTGACGCCTTGGCGTCCTCGGTGCCTCGGTGCCTCGGTGGCGAATCGTGTGCGTGGTCCGCAAATCCGAAATTCGAAATTCGAAATTCGAAATCCAAAAATCCGTGCTGGCGTATACTCGACTCCTCCCACCGAGCTTGCTGGTGGTCAGGCTTTCATGCAGCGTATTCTTCTCATCGTCATCGTGCTCCTTGCCGCGTGGCGCATCCTTGCCGCGATCGGCCGGAGTTTGTCCGAAAAATCGCCGGGCGCCGACAGCTTCAGCCGTTTCTCGCCCGAAGCGCGCCGGCGGCGAAAACAATGGTCAGGCGACGGCCAGGAACCCGCTGAGGAGCTGGTGGAATGCGCGTCATGCGGGACCTTCGTCCCTGCCGGGCGGGCTCTTTCGAGCGGTTCGAACAGGGTCTTCTGCAGCGAGTTCTGCCGCCAGCGGGAAGCGACGACATCGGAAAATGGGCGGGGATGAGGCCCGTCATCGGCTGGTGGCCGCAGGTGAACGCCTGGCCGCCGCTGGATTGGTGCACTCCAGCGAGGGAAACCTCTCTCTCCGGCTCGACGCCTCGACGTGCCTGGTGACGCCAACCGGTTCGAATCTCGGTCGCCTCGACCCCGAGGAGCTGGTCGAAGCTGCCGTCGATGCTTCCGAGATTCCCGCAGGGGCGACATCCGAGTTGCACCTCCACCTCGAGCTCTACCGCAGGCGGCCCGATGTGCGGGCGGTGGTCCACGCCCACCCGCCGCGGCTGCTACGGCTGGACGCTGCCGGCGGTCTTCCTCGACGCCGGATCATCGAGGATCGCGGACGCATGCTTGGCAGAATTGTCTCCGCAGCCTACTTCGAGGAGGGAAGCCTGGCCCTGGCCGGCGCCGCAGCCGATGCGCTCACGAGGGCGAACGCCTGTGTTCTCTGCGGCCACGGGGCGGTCACGGTCGGGTCATCCCTGATGCAGGCGTACGTGCGCATGCTCGATCTCGAGCGCGCCGCCTCCCTGACCCCGGTGAGGATCTGAGGCGTGGGTCAGTCGACGCTTTTCCCGGACGACCCTTCGGTCGGACCGCTCGCCGAACGCATGCGGCCGCGGAGCCTCGACGAGGTGGTCGGGCAGCCGGCGCTGGTCGGCGAGGGCGGTGTGATCCGCTCACTGCTGGCCGACGGGGAGCTGCCGTCGATGGTCTTCTGGGGTCCGCCGGGAACCGGCAAGACAACCATCGCCCGCCTGCTCGCCGATGCCGCCGGTGCGGAGATGGTGACGTTTTCGGCGGTGCTCTCCGGGGTCAAGGAGGCGCGGGCCGTGATGGCCGAGGCGCGCAGCATGCGACGCGCCGAGGGCCGCCGGACGGTTCTCTTCGTCGACGAGATCCACCGCTTCAACAAGGCTCAACAGGACGCCTTCCTGCCGTACGTGGAGGCGGGGGACATCGTCTTGGTCGGCGCCACCACCGAAAACCCCTCCTTCGAGCTCAACCGCGCGCTGCTGTCCAGGCTCAAGGTCTACATCCTCGATCCCCTGGCCCCCGAGCAGATCGTCGGCATTCTCCGCAGCGCCCTCGATGACAGCGAACACGGCCTTGGCGAGGTGGCGCCGAAGGTCGAGCTCGAGGCCCTCGAGCTGATCGCCGCCATCGTGGCCGGCGACGCGCGGCAGGGGCTCAACCACCTCGAGCTGGCGGTCGCCGTGGCTCGTTCCGAGGGTGCTGAAACGATCGACACAGAGCTTGTGAAACGGGTGGCGCAGAACGTGGTCGCGGTCTACGACAAGGGCGGCGAGGAGCACTACAATCTTATCTCGGCGCTGCACAAGGCGGTCCGCAACTCCGACGTCGACGCGGCGCTCTACTGGCTCGGACGGATGATCGAGGGGGGTGCCGATCTTCGCTTCGTGGTCCGGCGGATGCTTCGCATGGCCTCGGAGGACATCGGCATGGCCGACCCTCGGGCCCTCGAGCAGGTGGTGGCGGCGGCGCGCGCGGTCGAGCACGTGGGAATGCCGGAGTGCGAGCTTGCCCTCGCGCAGGCGGCGGTCTACCTCGCCCTTGCGGCCAAGTCCAACGCTCTATACACGGCCTACGGCAAGGTCAAAACCGAGGTCGGGCAGCGTCCGGGTCTGGCCGTGCCGATGGCGATCCGCAACGCGCCGACCGAGCTCATGAAGGGCGTGGGCTATGGCGAGGGTTACCGCTACGCGCACGACGAGGAAGGCGCAGTCGCCGATCTCGAATGTCTGCCCGAGGAGCTGGCCGATGTTCGCTTCTATCAGCCCACCGATTACGGGTGGGAAAAGCGGATCCGCGAACGGATGGCCGAAATCCGGCAACTCCGCGCCAAGCGGTCGAAAAAGTCCTGACCCGCCTCCGTCTCCGTGCCCGCCCGCCGTCCGCGCGCAGGGCCCGCGGCCACGCGGCCTCGGTCGCCGCGTCCTCCGAGCGCAAGCGCTCGTCGGTCGTACCGACCTCGCCCGCTGCGCGCCTTTGGCGCGCCGGCGGGCTGCAGCCGAGCGGAGCCGCACCCCAATGGCATTCGCTTGGATTCTGCAGGATTGACCGTTCAGTTACTGTTCCACGCAAGTGACTGTGGAACAGTTTGTTAGCGCGAGTTTGTCGATTATTTCTGATCAAACGCTTGACTTGCTGACGATCTTCGGTCAGAATAATCTTGATGAAATCGGTCGAGAGCTTGCCGAAGACGACATTTAGCGGGCGCAGGTTCACCAGGAAGCAATTGGCTCGTGTTCAAGAGACGGCCCAGACCTTCAGCAACCTGAGCCGCAATGAGTT
This sequence comes from Deltaproteobacteria bacterium, assembly GCA_049188105.1. GTDB lineage: Bacteria > Acidobacteriota > Thermoanaerobaculia > Thermoanaerobaculales > Sulfomarinibacteraceae > Sulfomarinibacter. The sequence goes on from JAIVTZ010000027.1 coordinate 10,208, forward strand.
GGCGTTTACTATTTGTGAGCATCTTGATTGGAAGACCCCAAGTGGTTCGTTGAAGATCGAGTCGTGCAAAACCCTGCTGGAATCCCTTGAAGACCACGGTGTCATTACCCTTCCTCCGAAAAGAGAGACAAAGAAGCCGGTTCGTCGTGTTCCGACCTTCAACGAGCATCCAGCCTCACCTCCGATCGAGGAGTCACTGTCGGTGATCACTCCGATTTCTCTGCGGGTGGTGACGAACCAGGAGGATCGAGAGCACTGGAAAGCCTACCTTCAGACCTACCATTACTTGGGTTACAAGCACCCTTTCGGCGCTCATCTTGGCTACATCATCGTATCCGAGCCAATGCAACAGGAGCTGGGTTGTTTCGTCTTTTCGGCGTCCGCCGCGTGGGCCTTGGCGCCCAGAGACCGGTGGATCGGATGGGAGAAAAAGCATCGACAGAAGTTCTTGTCGTTGATTCTGAGTAATGATCGTTTCTTGATCTTCCCATGGGTCAAGGTGCCTCATCTGGCGAGCCATGCGCTCTCACTTGCCACCAACCAGATCGCGGATGACTGGGTCCGCGTTCACGGATACCGTCCGGTCCTCATCGAAACATTCGTGGATCCCACACGCTACTCAGGAACCTGCTATCAGGCCGCCAATTGGCAGCACCTGGGCCAGACCCAAGGGCGCGGACGAGACGACCCTCGGCACGAGTATCGCGAGACCAAGAAGGACATCTACGTCTACCCGCTCAGAACCGATTGGCAAGAGTGTCTGACCAAAGGCCATCGTCAGATCGACCTCAAGAAACGATATCGAAACGATCTCGCATCGAGCCACACCCGCTCCGTTGGTGATTCCTTCATCGCCTTGTGGGAGAACGTTGTCGAAATTCTCCACGAAGTCGCCGCTGAGTACGACAAAAAGTGGCGCGAGCGTAAACGCGTCATTGACTCGCTGATGCTGGTGTTACTGATCTTTCGCCTGGTGTCTTCGAAAAACTCCCAGAGCTACGGCACAACCATTGATGATCTCTGGGACAGCTGCGACCGACTCAACCTCTCATTACCGCAAAAGAACAGTATCGCGCCTTCCTCCTTTTGTGCTGCTCGCAAGAAGCTCGACGAGTCGATCTTTCGATGTGTCAACACCAGGATCTTGGAAGCTTATGCCACAGAAAGAGACAAGCACCTTTGGCGAGGCCACAGGTTGTATGCTATCGATGGATCCAAGATCAATCTACCGCGTAACCTGGTCAACTGTGACTACCTGACCCCGAACAAGAGCACGCATTATCCTCAAGGCTTGGTGAGCTGCCTCTACGAGATCCGATCTCGACTGCCGTTTGATTTTGACCTCGTATCGCATTCCAATGAGCGCACATGCGCACAAAAGCACCTCAAGACCCTGGAAAAGAACGATGTCGTCGTCTACGACAAAGGCTACTACTCGTACGCACTGCTGCATCAGCACCATCGAACCGGAATCCATGCGGTTTTTCGCCTCCAGGAGAACAGCAGCTCAGTGATCCGGGAATTCTTTGCCGGCAAGGATTCCGACAGGATCGTGACCATCTCCCCTTCGAGCAGTTCATTGACGGATATCCGGGGAAAGCATCCTGATCTAGACGTTGTTCCCTTGGAAATGAGGCTCCTGAAGTACGAAATCTCAGGCAGCACGTTCTGCCTGGGTACGACGCTGATCGACTCGCATCATCGATATCCCATCCAGGACTTCATGGACGTCTACCATTCCCGATGGGGCGTGGAAGAGCTCTACAAGGTCAGCAAGTGCAGCATCGATATTGAGGATTTTCACGCCAAAACCGAACGCGGAGTCAAACAAGAGCTCTTCGCCCATTTCGTGCTGATCACCATGACTCGGCTGTTTGCCAATCGGGCTGATCTCGAGCTCAACGGGGAAGGTCCACTCATTCCGCCTCTTGACTCAACCGAGCAAGACTCATCCGCAGGAAAGACCGCGAGAATTCAGACCAACTTCAAGAACTGTATTCACGTCTTCCAGAGAAGCCTCGAAGAGCTCCTACTACTGGAAAACAGAATGAAAACGATAGTCCAGAGAGCCTTTGACGCTATCGTCTGTCAACATCAAATGGTCCGTCCCGGCAGGTCCTACCCTCGAAGGTCACTCAAAACAGGCTCGCGGTGGCGACTGTCCAAGGAAAAGAGAAAACAACGGAAAAAGGTGGTCGTGCAAGCGGTATCTGCCTGATTCTCCACCGTTTCCTCCAACTATCCTGTTAAACGAATGCCCCGATTCCTTAAGCGAATGCCATTGGGGTGGGCGGGGGGTGGGGGCGGGGAACAAGGTGTTCGAGGGAGTCGGCCCGCCAGGATGCAGCCCGGCGGCGCGCCGAAGGCGCGCATCGTTG
>JAIVTZ010000028.1:0-12369 GCA_049188105.1 Deltaproteobacteria bacterium
ATACAAGCTGCAGGATCCAAGATGCACGAGGCATCCAGGCGACCCTGGATCTTGTATCTTGTATCTTGCATCTTGGATCTCTTACCTGGGCGGAATGCAATCAGCGCGTGGGTGTGCCGGTGGGCCGGGCCTCGGCGTTTGTCCCTGCGGTGGACGATTCGGGCTCTCGTTCCCGCCCCCGCTTCCGGGAGGACCATCCGGTGAGCCATCTGGGCTTCCTCCCGGTTGGTGTCCGATCGGCGTCGGTGGCATGCCCCACGGCGTTTCATCCTCTCGGCGGGATGGTGGCTGTCGCGACCCCTCCTCCTTGAGGACGAACTTCCAATCGTTGTAATTCGTCCGTCCCTCGTAGATCTTAATGCTGTGCAAGGTGGAGAATGAGCGAACGCCGATGATGGGGCCGACCTTTTCACCGCCGCCGCCGCCCACCCTCTCCCTTTCGAAGACGGGAGTGCGGGTCGGGGTCGGTTGCCGGCCCCTACCCCGACCGCCCGGCACCCTGAGCCCGCCACCTTCCTGGCCGAGGAAGATCACGTCCCACTCCTCCGAGTCGGTGATCGGGTCTTTCCACTTCTGGCGCAGCACCCTCGGATCGGCCTCCCAGAGCTCTTTCATCCGCATCGGGTTGCGGCCGTATTTCTGCTTGTAGAGCCGGATGGCCTCGACGTACTGCCGGCCGCGGAAGATCAGCTCCGCCTCGCGCTCGCGCTGCGCCTGAAAGCTCACAATCTCCACCGCGGCCGCCATCATGATCGCCATCACGGCGATGATCATGACGAAGACGACGAGGGTGTAACCCGCCTCCGGAGATTTCGAATTTCGAATTTCGAATTTCGAATTTTCGGACATGCACTCTGGTTCTCGGGGGGGCGGGTGGGAAATCCGAAATCCGAAATCCGAAATCCGAAATTCCATCACCACTCCTCCGAGATCAGCGACCCGTCGAGAGCAATGCGTTCAGTGTTGGCATACCGGACATCGATCAGAAGGGTCCCGCTCCCGGACTCGTCCTCGAAGGGTGCGAGCTCCTCGATATCGCTCTCCTCGGCGTAGAGCTCCTCCCACGCCCCCTCGGACGTATGGGTGAAGGGGTCGGCGGGGATGCCGCGCAGATAACCCGCGTCCACCAGCGTCTGGAGTGAGTCCGGGTAGACACCCTTGTCCGCCAGATGCTGGTCGATGCATGAGCGCATCTGGTACAGATCGGCCCTGATCACCGCCTCCCGCGCCCTGATCGGGGCATTCTGCATAGCGGGCAGGGCGATGGTGGCGAGGATGCCGATGATCGCGATCACCACGATGAGTTCGATGAGGGTAAAACCCCGCACGGAGTTTTGAGTTTTGAGTTTTGAGTTTTGAGTTCCGTCGTCGCTCGCCAACCGACCCATATCTCCTGGGTGGGCGGGCGACATTCCGAATTCCGAATTCCGAATTCCGAATTTCATATTCTCACCATTCCGCATACTTCGTCCCGTCGATCGCGATGCCCTCAGAGCTGGTGCGAATGTCATACACATTCTCTCCTCCCCAACTGGTGGCATCCATGTCGTCCTGATATGATCGCAGCTCCCAGTCGTCGCGGGTCATCGGGTCGGGGGGAATGCGGCGCAGGAACCTCCTCTTGATCTCCTGTCCGACGATCTCCACGCCCTCCACCAGCTCGTCGAGACCCTCCGGGTAACCTTCACCGCCGATCTTGACCGGGATCATCCCCTGGTCGGAGAGCCTTTTGTACTCGTCGATGGCGGTTCGAACCTGGCGCAGGGCGAGCCGGAGCTCGACCTCCTTGCGCCGCTTGACGGTGAACTTGGCCACCGGTAGAACCATCGAGGAAAGCACCGCGATCAGCGCCACCACCATCACCAGCTCGGCGAGGGTAAAACCCGTATTTCCCCTACGAATCACGGCTCTTCCCTCTCCTTGGTACCGCCATTGACGAAGAGGGCGCCGTCCGATGCCGCCACTGGTATCGGCCTGCCATCGCCTGTCACCGCACCTGTGGCGGTGAATACAAGCGGGACAGGCCCTGCCTCGAGGGCACGAATCTCGAGCGACGCCACCGCCTGGCCGCTTTCGATCCCGTCCAATATCAAAAGGTCGAGCTCGATCCAGCCGTTCGCGGCATCCAGGTTGTCGCGCAGAATATCCACGCCCGGCGCCGCACGCACGCCGTCGATCGCCACTCTATTCGGGTCGAAGGAGAGCCCGAACGGCAGCCGATAGGAACCCACCCCGCCCCGAATCACCACCTGCAGAACGGTCTCCTGGCCCGGACGGAGGGAGACCACCGAGGGCTCGAGGCCGACCAGGAGGGGCGGCATCGTGGGATCGATCTCGCCTGGCATGGGCTCGAACTCCGGCACGTCGGACCACCCCACGTCATCGGCGGACTCGTCGTCGAAAATACTCTTGGTGCCGCCCGACGGAACAAGATCGACCCCCTGATTGTCGGGCGGCGGCGGCGTGACGCGGCGTGGAGCCGTCGGCCGCCTCGAGGCCGGTGTTCCGTAAGGTCTTTTGTCGGTTCCGCCGGCGTCCCCACGATCTCCCGCGGACGCGTCTTCATCGAAGGGACCCCGTGGTGCGCGCCCAGATCGGACTCTCGGCCGGGTTCCACTGTAGGAAATCCGGCTTTCGGTGCCGACCCACACCGGCGCCAGGTCCTCCTCGGTGATGTCCGGGAAGCGGATGATCTGCGGCGTCAGCGTGAGCACCAGATCGATGTCCTTATGGATGATGCTTTCGTTGCGGAAGAGCCGGCCGAGCCACGGGATATCTCCGAGCAGCGGTGTTTTGACCACACCCGTGGTTTTGTCGCGACGGATGAGACCGGCCAACATGCTCGATTCACCGCTCTTGAGGCGGATCACCGAGGTGATGGTCCGGGTGCCGATGGTGATGGCTTCGGTGTCGCCCACCTTGACCGTCTCCCCGACGTTCGAGATCTCGACCTTGAGGTCGAGGGTGATCTCGCGGTTGTGGTGGACCCGCGGCTCGACCTCGATCTGGATGCCGATATCCTTGTACTGGAAGGAGGTGATGGGCACGACGCTGCCGCCGATGGTGTTCGAGGTGTTGAAGCTGGTGACCGGGATCGGCACCTCGTCGCCGATCAGCAGGGTGGCCTTCTCGCCTTCGGTGACGCGGAGCTGCGGTTGCGCCAGCACCTGGGCCTCGCCCGAGGACTTGGCGAGGTTGATGAGCACCGAAGGAACGTTGATAAACCAGTCACCGCGCGTGATGCTACTGAAGTCGTCGAGACTGAGGGTCCCAGGTGGCGCATCCGGGTTGATCGCCGCCAGATCCAGACCGAGGTTGAAGCTGTAGGTCGAAAGGGAGGTGCCGATGTTGGAGTTCTTGGTCGAGGCCATGATCAGGATCTCGACGTCGATCAACACCTCGGCCTTGGCCTTGTCGTTGATCCGGATGAGCTTTTCGGCAATCGCCACCTTGTCGGCCGTGTCGCGCAGGGTAATCGAGTTGAGCTGCTCGTTGGTGGACAGCCGCCGGGCCTCGATCAACGACCGCAACAGCTTGTCGATGTCCTTGACCTCGGCATTGGAGAGAAAGAAGGTCTTGATGACCAGATCCTCGTACTCACGGCGATTCTGCGGGGTGTCGTCGGCAATGATGATCGAGCGCTCGTCGAGCACCTTGTAAAAGTGGCCCGCACCCTGCATCACCATCTCCAATGAACGTTCGGCCGTGAGGTCCCGCAGCTCGATCGCGAGACGGTCGTCCTTCAATTTGGGGTCGAAGAGGACGTTGAACCCGTAGGCCTTGCCGATGGCGTTGTAGATCTCCTTGACCGGTTTTGGTTTGGGAAAATTGAGCGTAATTGGCGCCGTCGATTTCGGGTTGAGGACCGGCGGTTGGACCTTGGCCTGGCGAGCCTGCTCCTTGAGCTCCTCGAGCTTGCGGGCCCCGTCGGGGGTCGACAGGATTACGATCTCCTCCTGGACGTCCTCCAAAACCTGCTCCGCGTACTGGTGGGTCGGGTCGAGCTGCACCGCCATCTGGAGCTCGTTGCGGGCCGGCAGCAGACGTCCCAGCTTGCGCAGCGCGAGGCCGTTTTGAAAGTGCTTCTGGGCTGCCCTCTGTCGCGCAAAGGTCAGCTGCATCATGTACTCGACGTTTTCCGGATCCTCGGCCAGCGCCTGCAGATAGTGGTAAACGGCGGCGTCCCAGTTCTTGTGGGTGAACGCATCGTCGCCCTCGTTCGCGGTCTTTTTGGCGGTGGTGCACCCCACCACCCCCATCATCAACAAGGCCGCCACGACGGAGACGAGAATTCGGGTGTTACTTTTCAGACAACGGTACACGGGTGTCCTCCGAACGTGCATAACCAACAAATCCGATCAGTACCGACTCGAGACCAATTTCGCGCACGATATAGATGCCGTCGAGCACATCACCCACCATCGAAACCTCGATCTCGCTTGTACCGGGTTCCTTCCCACCCCTGCGAAACGCCGCGACGGGATGGGGCACCGGTCCGAGGTAGCCGATGAACTCGCGATCAAATGGCGGCGGCGGCGGTTTCGGGCTGCCGTCTGCTCCCACCGCCTGCCGCGGCACTCGGGTCGGGCGCGGCGGCATCGTGGGCCGTGGGATCGGCGTCGGCGACGGTGTCAGGTTCTTCGTCGGCGTTGGCGGGGGCCTGAAAGTGAATGGATTGCCCGCCGAGTCGGCAGTCTGCCCGCCCTCGCGACCGATCCCGTCGATCTCCAGCGGTGGGAGATTACGGGCGACGTACTGGATCTCGCCCGGTTTGCCCGATTCACCGCCGAGACCACCACCGCCCCAGTACCACACGCCCGCCACGACCACGACCAGGAAAATGCCGAGAAGAACCGCGAGACGGACGCGTTCTCGGGACATCTTAGCCTCAGCCATCGTCCCCCCCTGCGGGGTGTGCAATACCGCCTGTAAGGCGACGCAACTGCTGTGCGTCCGCCTCGGCCAGATAGGTGGCAATGCTCACCGTAATGCTGAGATCGCGGTTCACCGGATCCTCGTCCCCTGAAAGGCTCAGATTTTGAACCACCAGGAACTCGGGGCTCGCCTGCAGCTCGGCCAGCATCTGTCGAATCTGCCCGTACTCGCCCTCGACCGAAAACTTCACCCCGAACCGAATAAACCGGGTCCCCCTATCTTCATCCGAGGAGTACGCGAAGCTGTTTGGCAGCAACCCAGCATTCCGGGCCGCGGACCCGACCGCGCGCAGTATGTCTGTCAGACGATCGTTCAGATCGCCGAACACGTCCGCGAAGAGGATTGAGAATTGCCGCTCGAGCTCGGCCACCCGTTCACGGTCTGTGCTCGTCGCCTCCAACAGGCCGTCGAGACGAGCGAGCTCGGCTTCAAGCCCGTCGATCTGGCTGCGAACCTGGGCCCGGCGTCCGCCGGACTCCGACGTCTGCCACACATAGAGCGCCACCGCCGCGATACACACCATCACAGCCGGCAGCCATACGGCCACTAGACGCTTCCACGGGCGCAGGTCGATGGTCACGGCGTTTCCTCGTATGGGTGATAGGTCACCCGCATTCTCAGCACGTACGTCGCGAGCTCTGTTTCCTCGGGGGTTTCTTCGCCCAAGGGCGTGGGATTCTCAAACCGTGGGTCGGCGATCAGATTGTCGAGAAACTCCAACATCGCGTCTCTATTTCGCGCAATCGCCACCAACGACAACGTCACCTCGTCGGACCCGACGTTCGGGGCGATCCTCGCCAAGCGCAGATCGTAGGGCATGACCCGTTCGATGTCATCGAGCATCTCGATCCACGAAAAGGAGTGTTCGCGCAGGATGAGATTGGTTGCCTCCACCCGCCCCTTGAGGGACCGCCACGGAACCCTCTCGAGAACATCCACATTTGTCTTCACCTCGGCCGCGAGAGCGCTGTAGGAAAGCTCGAGCCGATCCCGCATCGTGGTTTCGTCATCGAGGTGCCGATTGGCAACCAGATACAGTCTGAGGTTGAAACTGATCAGAATCAAGGCCAACAGCCCGGCGGCAGCTGCCACCAGCCACACCGGTCTGGTGTTCAGGAAAGGGCGGGTGGCGAGATTCGGCGTGATCACCGCAACTCTCCCATCACCACGGCCAACGCCGGTGCGATCCGCCTTGCCCCGATCCGGCTCACGACCGTCGTTGGTCCACAGGGCGGCGACACCCTTTCGGGGGCCGGCGCCAGGCGCTCCCGCGCCGCCAGCCACTCCCGAAGCGCGGCATCCACATCGGGATCTTCACAATTCAGCTTGACCTCGATCTGTCCCTCCACCCCGAGTTTGTCACGGATGAACCCCAGGACGAGGCCGGTTTCGCTAAGGGCTGTGGCCCGGCTGTCGCCGTCTGCGGCGAGGGGTTTGGTGCGCAGGAGCTGCGGCACACCTTCTGAGAGCAGAACGAGAGACAGGAAATATTTCTCGTGCTGGATCACCAGGGTCGGGCGACCCACACCGGCGTTTTGCGGGACGATTGCGAAAAGCCGGGTAGTGATGAGGCCGACCTCGATACCGATCGAGGAGAAGGCGGCCTCGACGGCCGCCATCGCCCGTTCAACACCGGCCATGACCACCAGCGGCCTCTTTCCCCCGCTCTCCGGCAGCGGGACGACCGATAATCGGAGATCAGTCGGCGGCACGGGAAGGAGTTTTTTGAGCCGCCAGCGAACCAGGTCGTACAGCTCAGATTCCTTGCGGGGAACCCGGTCGATCTCGATCAGATAGCTGCGGAGCCAACCGGTGGGCACTATCACTGCCGCCGTCTTCGCTCCCTCTGCCGCGCCCTTGAGTCTGGCAAAGACGGGGGCCACAACCTCCGGGTCGATCGCCTGCAGGCCCACTGGACCGATTTTGAATGCACCCTCCGGCAACTCTTCAGCGGCGCAGTGGAGCTCTCCATTCGCGGTGCGGTGCACGATGACCGCGTCCGTGGCGTCCAGCGTCCATCCTGTACTGGGCGGAGGGCTGGTAAGAAGAGATTCCCACTTCATTCGACGAAGGTCACCTTGTTGATGTCATACAGCGAGGTCTCACCGGCAAACACCTTCTGCAGCGCCGACTCACGCAGGAAGCGCATGCCCTCGGCCTTGGCGGCCCGTTTGATCTCGGCCGCCGACCGCCGGTCGAGAATGAGCTGGCGGATGTTGTCGGAGAGGTTCAGGAGCTCGGCGATGGCCAACCTGCCGCGATAGCCGGTGCCGTTGCATTCGATGCAGCCCGCCCCTTCGTAGAAGGTGAAGTCCCGGTAACGGTCCGGTTCGAGGCCCGAATCCTCGAGCAAGGTGTCGGAGACCCGCGCCGGGCGCTTGCACTGCAGACAGATTCGCCGTACGAGGCGCTGCGCGAGAACGCAGTTCAGCGCCGACACGAAGTTGTGGAGGTCCACGTTCATGTTGAGGAAACGCCCGATCACGTCGACCACGTTGTTGGCGTGGACGGTGGTGAAGACGAGGTGGCCGGTGAGAGCAGACTGCACCGCAATCTGGGCCGTCTCCTCGTCTCGGATCTCACCCACCATCACCTTGTCGGGGTCGTGGCGCAGGATCGAGCGCAGGCCACGGGCGAAGGTCAGGCCCTTTTTCTCGTTGACCGGAATCTGGGTGATTCCCTCGAGCTGATACTCGACTGGATCCTCGATGGTGATGATCTTGTCCTCGGAGGAACGGATCTCGGAGAGGCAGGCGTACAGAGTCGTGGTCTTACCCGAACCCGTGGGACCGGTCACCAACACCATCCCGTAGGGCTCGTTGATGAACTTCCGAAGCTGCCGTTTGGTGTCGTCCTCGAGACCGAGCACTTCGAGGTTGAGGGTGTGGAACTCGGCATTGGTCGACTCCTTGTCGAGAATCCGGATCACCGCATCCTCACCGTGCACGGTGGGCATGATCGAGACGCGGAAGTCGATTGTTCGCCCTGAGAACCTGACCTTGAATCGGCCGTCCTGCGGAACGCGTTTCTCGGCGATGTCGAGCTCCGACATCACCTTGACACGGCTGATGATGGTCGAGTGGTGCCGCTTGTCGATTGACTTCATCGCCTGATACAGGACGCCGTCGATTCGGTACTTCACGACCACCTCGCGGTCTCGGGTCTCGATGTGGATGTCCGAGGCCCGGCGCTGGATGGCGTTGAAGAGGATCGAGTCGACGAGGCGGATGATGGGTGACGAGTCGGCGGTGATGCGGTCGATGGAGAGGACCTCCTCGCCGTCTTCCGCCTCCTGGACCAGCTGCAGGCTGAAGCCTTCGGTCGCCTCTTCGAGGACCCGCTGCGTGGACTCCGATTTCTCGAGAATCTTGTTGATCCGATTTGCCGGGCCGACCGCGACCTCGAGAGGGCGGGCGAGCACGAGCTCCACCTCGTTGAGCCTCGTGACATCGGAGGGGTCCGCCATCACGACGTGCAGCGTCTCCCCCTCGGAGCGCAGCGGCAGGAACTGGTAGCGCAGCATGACCTCGACGGGGATGGTCCGAAAGAGCTCGGGGTCGACGTGGAACTCGTCGAGTGGATCAAAGTCCAGACCCAGACGCTCCGCCAAATCACGCGCCTTCTGTTCATCCTCCCCGCCCTCTCTTTCCTGGTCGAGGATGACGAGCTGCTCTTCGAGGTTGGGATCTATAGCCATGGCTCCCTCACGCAATCTTGCTCACGATTGTGAGCAGCGGATAGTAGACCGCCAACAAGAGTCCCGCAACAATCAGACCCATGACCACCAGGATCAACGGTTCGAACAGGGTCACGATCCTGGAAAGGCTGAACTCGATGGCCTCATCAAAGAAATCCGAGGTGTGTTGCAGCATCTCCGGCAATGCGCCGGTCGACTCTCCGACCCGGATCATCGCCAAGGCCATCTCCGGCGCTTGCCCGGTGTCTTCGAGAGCATCCGACAGCGGCCGCCCCTCCTGAACCTCTTGCACACACCCTAAGAAGAGTTCCGAGACGTATGCGTTGCTGATCGAGGTCGAGGCGGTTTCGAGGGCGGGCACCATCGGTGTGCCCCCTCCGAGGAGGATGGCCAGCGACCGGCTGAACTGCGAGAGCGCGAAGAGGTGGGCCAGCCGCCCGACGAGAGGCAGACGCAATCGCCAACGGTCTGTGATCATCCGGCCTGACGGCGAAGAACGCCAGACTCGGATTCCATAGACCAACAGCACTACCGTCACGATGATGAGCAGGAGGTTGTTCTTCGTGAAATCGGCGGTCCCGAGGACCACCCTCGTCGGCAACGGGAGCTCGGTCTCGAACTGCACATAGAAGCCCTCGAAGGCCGGAATCACCTTGACCATCAGGATCACGACAAGCCCGACGGACAGCGTCACCAAAACCGCCGGGTAGGTGAGCGCGCCGATGATCTTCCTGCGAACCGCCTCGACAAGCCGCTGGTACTCCACGTACCTGCCCAGCACCTGTTCGAGCTCACCCGTCCGCTCACCGGCCCGCAGGGAGTTGGCGTAGAGCCGAGGAAACGTCTCGCCGAGGGCCATGAACGCAGCCGACAGAGCAACCCCCGTAACCACCTGCTGGTGGATCTTGTCGAGGACGGCCCGGAAGTGGGGGTTGGCCTGTTGATCCTTGAGTAACTCGAGCGATTGTGCCAGCGGCATTCCGGCATGGAGCAAGGTCTTGAGCTGGGTGTTGAAGAGCAGGAAATCCTGGCCGCTGATTTTTTCGGAGCGAGAGAGAAACGGCACTCGGAAACGCGATCGTGCCCCCGCAAGGCTGAATACATGGAAGCCCTCGGCCTCGAGCTCGCGGCGAAGGGCGTCCGACGACGCCGCGACCCGCCGCTGCTCCATGACCGAGCCATCCGGGGCTCCGAGTCGGCAGACGAACTCCGGCATTCAGCCCCCCCCGGAACCCTGGGAGTGGACAATCAGCACGAGCCCGTTGTCGGCATCCTCGGAGGTGCCGGCACCGATGTAGACCTTCTGTTTCGGGGCGATGAGTACGTTGGTGCGTAGGACTATGTCAACCTCCTGGGTGCCGTCGGGCTTCACCCTCATCCGTTTCAGAATCAGTGGACGCAGGTGGATTTGGTCTCCCGGATCCGGGCTCCCCCACGGCGTGTCCTTGGAGTACTCGATGGCGTGGGCGAAGAACGAGATCTGAAAGCCGCCACCGAGGTCGGCCTGTGCCGGGCTCCCGAGCTCGCCCTCCAGGACGGCGCTCCCGAGCCGGCGGAAGGAGGCGAACTTGAACATCTTCCGCAAACGCTGATCGATCTGCGCCTGCGACGCCATGCTGTAGGGCTCGGTTCCGCCCTCGAAAAGCTCAACCTGGACGCTGTAGCTTTCGGGCAAGCTGTCGAGATCGGCAATGAGGATCGCCACCCGCTCGACCACCTGCGGAAGATCCTGAACCGTCATCCGAGAGCGACTCGGTTGCAGGATCAGGCTTCCGTGTTCCGAAAGCAACGGCTGCACCGCTGCGGAGGCCTCCGAGACCGATACGTGCTCGAGAGTGAAGACGCGCGACACGGTCTCCACGGTTGCCGCGGCGGCGATCGTCGCCACCAACACCACCGACAGCACCAGACCCAAGATGAGCGGTTCTGCCGGATGAGATGTGCCAAGCTCTTGATGCTCTGGCGCTTGCGAAAAGCGGACGCATACCCGCTGGTATGTGGAGCATTTTCGCAGACGGCCAGAGCGTAAGAGCGTGGTGCAGATCGCCGGTGAGAATCGCTCACCTTGGGTCAAAGTTGACCGTAGCCTCATGATTTCAGAGCTCCATCGCAGGATTGACGATGAAATAGACGGCGGTGTCATCGTCGTTGCCGGTAGCGAACTGGTAGACGCGCACGTCCTCACCCGCCATCTCCACCTCGACGGTCGGCGGGACCGACCGAGCGCCGTCACCTGAATCGGTCTCGGCCCTCGGCGGGATCGGCGTCTCGACGCCTGTGAGCATCACCTTCCAGCTCAGTCCGCCGGCGATCATGATCACCACGGCCGCAGCCGCCGCCAGCCACGGGCGCCGACGCCTCTGCAGCCGGCGCGCGAGACGTTGCTGTCGAATCCGAGCCGTCACCGCCGCCGCACACGCCTCGACATCCGCCTCGGAGACCGGCGTCTCGGGCGCCGCGGCGAAGAGCAGGCTCGGATCATCAGACAGGGCTCGTTCTCGACACGACGCACACTCGCGAAGGTGGCTGCGGAAGCTCCGCTGCTGATCTTCGTCGAGCGATTCCTCGAGATAGGAACCCAGAAGCTCTCGAAACACCTTGCAGTCCATGTCATCCCCTCTTTGACGCGGGCAGATATTCGGGGAACCGCGCCCTCATCTCACGCCGCAGCGCTTTTCGCGCCTGAAAAATGTGGTTTCTGACCGTCGTCGCCGAACAACCCAGTACCTCGGCCACCTCGGCCGTATCCAGGCCCTGCATCTCACGCAGCACGAAGGCGCTGCGCTGTTGAGGCGTCAGAACTCCCACGATCTGACCGAGGATCCTGTCCGCCTCGTTGCTGTCGGCCCTCGACCCGGCGCCCTCGCCGGCCCCCACCAGCCGCAGATGGTGCTCGGTGTGCGCCTTGTGGGTCCGTTCCCGGCTCGACCTCGAACGCAGGAGATCGATGGCGAGATTGGTGCCGATCCGGTAGAGCCAGGTCGAAAATCTGTAGCGAGGGTCGTAACGATCGAGACGTTGCCAGGCCTTGAGGAAGGCCATCTGAACCACGTCCCAGGCCTCGGCGTCGTCGGCAAGAATCCGGGCCACTGCCCGGTGGAGGCCACCGGAATGGCGCCGAACCAGCTGAGCGAACGCCTCTTCATCGCCGTCCTGCGCGCAGCGGATCCAATCGCGGTCAGTCATGACCGCTTCGTCGTCGTTTCCGACGTCTGCCGGCAGAATGCACAGGTTCTCCCTCACCATCGTTCCCCATGAGGTTTACGGAACACCGCCCACAGCCGTTGGTGCCATCGCGAACGATGCTAGCATCGCGTCGGGCGTTTCCGCCCTCTTCTTCTGATTTTCCTTCCGCGCCTGGCGGGCGCGGAAGGAAAATCAGAAAATATGGATTATGATTTTCGGGCGTGGAGGTGCGCATGGATATTTCGATCGAGTACTGCGTTGTTTGAAATTACCAGCCTCGGGCCGCCGGGCTGGCGGCCGAACTGGAGCGCGAGTTTGCATCCACGGTTGAGCTGATCAAGGGCAAGGACGGGGTCTTCGAGGTCACGATCGACGGCAACCTCGTGTTCTCCAAGCGCGCCCTGGGGAGATTCCCGGATGATGGCGAGGTAGTGGAAGCCATTCGCGGTCGCGGGTGAAGGTATTAGGTATTGGCAATTAGGTATTAGCTCGGAAAATCGCACCGGAAGCTCCACGGTTCTCGGAATGTCGAGCGGAGTAGGACGCAGCAT
>JAIVTZ010000029.1:0-12310 GCA_049188105.1 Deltaproteobacteria bacterium
ATTGATCATGCAAAAAATCCTCTGCGTCGTCGTCGCGTTCATGGCGGTTCAAATTTGTTGGGCGGCAAATCCGAAATTCGAAATTCGAAATCCGAAATCAATACATGTCCAACTCAAGCTTGGCGGCCTCAGACATCATGTCGGGTTCCCACGGCGGGTCCCAGGTGACCTCGGCCCTGGCCGAGGCGACGCCCTCGACCCTCGCCACCCTCTCCTCGACCTCGGGCGGCAGGCTCTCCGCCACCGGACACATGGGAGAGGTCAGGGTCATGAGCACGTGGACATTGGCGTCGTCATCGACCTTGACCTCGTAGATCAAACCAAGCTCGTAAATGTCGACCGGAATCTCCGGATCATAGATGCCGTGGAGGATCGTGATCACTTCGTCGCGAAGGGCATTGGTCATCGTTACATCCTATTGAATTCTCAATTCTCAATTCTCAATTCTTAATTCCTACACCCGCCGGTGATTCTGCGGGTGGGTGCGACGGCAATTGAGAATTGAGAATTCAAAATTGAGAATTCGCCGTCACTCTGTGGTGACGGCTTCGTCACCGTCATCCATTGCAGCGTTCAGCGTGTGCCAGGCGAGGGTGGCGCACTTGACCCGGACCGGATACTCACGCACACCCTCGAAGACCTTCAACTTACGGAACTCGACGCCCTGCTCGGCGGCGACCCCGGTCAGCATCTCGTGGAACCCCTCGAAGAGCTCCTTGGCTTCCTCGACCCTCTTGCCCTTGACCGACTCGGTCATGATCGAGGTCGACGCGGTGCAGATGGCGCAGCCCTCGCCCTGGAAGCTGATCTCCTCGATGATTCCGTTCTCGATTCGCAGGTAGACCTTGACGACGTCGCCACACAAAGGGTTGTGGCCGTCGGCGGTGCGGGTCGCGCAGTGCATGACGTAGCAGTTCCGCGGCCTCTTGTTGTGGTCGAGAATGACCTCCTGATAGAGCTCGCGCATGTCGGACATCAGCCGAAGACCTCCCGTACTTTCTGCAGACCGGCCACCAGGGCGTCGATCTCCTCGGCGGTATTGTAAAGGGCGAAGGAGGCGCGCACCGTCGCCGACACGCCGTAGCGCGCCATCACCGGCTGTGCGCAGTGGTGGCCGGCGCGGACCGCGATGCCCTCCGAGTCAAGGATGGTGCCGATGTCGTGCGGGTGGACGCCGTCCATCACGAACGACAGCACCGACGCCTTGCTGCGCGCGGTGCCGATCAGACGTACCCCCGGCACCGCGAGAACCGCATCGGTGGCGTCGGCGAGGAGTGCGCCCTCACGAGCTGCGATGAGGTCGAGACCGAGGTCGTCGACGTAGTCGAGGGCGGTGGCGAGGCCGATGGCGCCCTCGATGTTGGGGGTCCCGGCCTCGAAGCGGTGGGGCGGCTCGTTGAAGGTGGTCCCCTCGAAGGTCACCGACAGGATCATGTCGCCGCCGCCCTGGTAGGGGACCATCTCCAGGAGGTGCTCGCGCTTGCCGAAGACGACGCCGATGCCGGTCGGGCCGTAGACCTTGTGGGCCGAGAACACGTAGAAGTCGCAGTCGAGATCACCCACGTCGACCGCGAGATGGGGCACCGCCTGCGCGCCGTCGACCAGGACCGGCACCCCCTTCGCGTGGGCCGTCGCGATCATCTCGCGTATCGGATTGACGGTGCCGAGCGCGTTGGAGACGTGGACCAAACCGACGATCCTCGTGCGCTCCGATAGCAGCCGCTCATACTCGGTGAGAATGATGTCGCCGTCGTCGTCGATGGGGATGACCACGAGCTTCGCCCCGCGCTCCTCGCACAGGATCTGCCAGGGAACGATGTTGGAGTGGTGCTCCATGGCCGATATGAGGACCTCGTCGCCCGATTCGAGCCGCGGCCGCACAAAGCTCGCGGCGATCAGGTTGATGCCCTCGGTGGTCGAGCGGGTGAAGACGATCTCGCGGCTGTCAGCGGCGCCGAGGTGGTTCTTGACGGTGGTGCGCGCCTTCTCGTAGGCGACCGTGGCGCGCTGCGACAGCAGGTGGACGCCGCGGTGGACGTTCGAGCAATCACGCTCGTAGAAAGTGCGCACCGCATCGATTACCGGCCGCGGCTTCTGGGTGGTGGCGGCGTTGTCGAGGTAGACCAGCGGCTTGCCGTTCACCTCCTGGTGGAGGGCGGGAAAGTCGGCGCGGATGCGCTCGACGTCGAGGGCGGTCGCGCCCTTGGCGGTCGCGGTCTGAGTCGTCACGCACTCTCCGGGTTGTCGGTCATCGCGGCCAGACGTGAGGCGACGACGAGTTCGAGGCGTTCGCGAAGCGCCTCAACCGGAACCCTCTCGAGAACCTCACCGGCAAAGGCGAGGGTCAGCATCCGGATCGCCTCGTCCCGCGCGATGCCGCGCGACCGCAGGTAGAAGACGGCCTCCTCGTCGAGCCGGCCAACGGTGGAACCGTGGGTGCAGCGGACGTCGTCGGCGAATATCTCGAGCTGCGGGTTGGAGTAGACCGTCGCACTGTCAGACAGGAGCAGGTTGCGGTTGGACTGGTTGGCGTCGGTCTTCTGCGCGTCCTGATCGACGATGATGCGGCCGTTGAAGACCGCCCGCGCCGAGCCCGCGAGAATGCCCTTGTAGAGCTGGTGGCTGCTGCAGTCGGGCCGTGCGTGGCGCACCGTCAGGTGGGTGTCCGCCTGCTGGACGCCGTCGGCCAGGTAGAGGCCGTCGAGCGATGCTTCGACGCCTTCGCCATCGAGGACGACACCGATGTCGCTGCGGGTGAGCGCGCCGCCGAGGGAGAGGGTCTGGGCGGAGTAACGGCTGGCCGCGGCGAGCCTGATCTGACGTACCGCGAGGTGGTGGGCCGAGATCTCCTCTTCCTGGACCACCACGTGATCGAGGACAGAATCCTCGGCGAGCACGATCTCCGACACCGGACAGCTGAGTGAGGCGCCGCCGTCGCCGAGGTACTGCTCCACAACCGTCGCCCGGCTTGCAGCCTCGGCGACGATCAGGATGCGGGGAGCGCTGAGGGTCGGTCGTCCCTCTGACCCGGACACGAATACGAGTTGGATCGGCCGTTCCATCTCCACCCCGGCCGGCAGGTGGATGAAGGCGCCGTCGGCGACGAGGGCGGTGTTGAGGGCGGCGAACGGGTGCCGCTCGAGTCCCGCCAGGCTGCCGAGGTGCTCGGCCACCGCTTTTGAGTTCGAAGCTGTCGCCAACACGAGGTTGGAAACGACCACACCGTCGGGGAGGTCGGAGACCTCAGAGACATCGGGTGAAAAGATGCCGTCGATAAAGACCAGCAGGTGTGCGTCACTCACCCGCCATGGTGAGATATCGATTCTCGATGCCACCACATCGGGAGGCTGGAAGATCTCTTCCTCGATGCCCTTGAGCCGAGTGAACCGCCACTCCTCCTGGCGCCGGCTCGGCAGACCGAAGGTCGCAAAGCGCTCGCGGCCCCTCTGCCTGAGGTCCTGGAGGAGCTCGGGCGCAGGCAGACGTGCGGCAGACTCGAGGATGGTCTCGAAGACCCCGGTGGAGGTGCTAGCCCGCATATCTCACCGGGTTTCGTCGCGAGGACGGCAGAGGTGCCGTGCCCAGTGGGGTTTTGGAGTTGAGGGGCGCGGAGGCGTACTTGACAGTACGTCGAGCACCCCGAACCGAGAAAACACTGCTGGGTGCGGTGCATCGCCGGCCGCAGCAGGAAGCTGGTGAGATATGCGGGCTCGTCATGCGCCGGCCGCCTGGGCGGGCTCGGCCTCGAGCCACTCGTATCCCTGGTCCTCGAGCTGGAGGGCGAGCTCGCGGCCGCCCGAGCGCACGATGCGTCCGTCGATCAGGACATGGACGAAATCCGGCACGATGAAGTTGAGCAGGCGTTGGTAGTGAGTGATGAGAACGAACGAGCGCTCCGGGTTGCGCAGCGAGTTAACGCCCTCGGCGACGATCTTGAGGGCGTCGATGTCGAGACCCGAGTCGGTCTCGTCGAGGATCGCCAATCGCGGTTCGAGGACCGCCAGGTGGAAGATCTCGTTGCGCTTCTTCTCGCCGCCGGAGAAGCCCTCGTTGACCGGGCGTTTGAGCAGCGACTCGTCGAGCTTGACCAATTTCACCTTGTCGCGCACCAGCGTCAGGAAGTCCATCGCGTCGATCTCCTCCTCCCCGCGGTGGCTGCGGATGGCGTTGAGCGCGGTGCGGAGGAAGTAGGTGTTGCTGACGCCGGGGATCTCCACCGGGTACTGGAAGGCGAGGAAGAGGCCCTCGCGCGCCCGAGTCTCGGCGTCGAGGTCGAGCAGGTCCTGGCCCTCATACACGATCTCACCGTCCGTGACCTCGTACTCCTCACGTCCGGCGAGGACGCTGGCCAGGGTGCTCTTGCCGGAGCCGTTGGGGCCCATGATGGCGTGCACCTCACCGGGTCTCACGATGAGGTCGATCCCCTTCAAGATTTTTGTGCCGCCGACAGAAACATGTAAATTTTTCAGTTCAAGCATCTTATCTCCGACAATTCTCAATTCTTAATTCCCATCCCAGACCCCGTACGCTGATCGGGCGAGTGGTGGTAATTGAGAATTGAGAATTCAAAATTGAGAATTCGTTTTTCATTTGCTTTCCTTATTTTCTGTTGTTGGCGGCAGGTCTTCCGAAGACATGGCGCCAAGAACAGAAGGCCTCCAGCCGCCCCCATGATCAACCCACGCTTCCCTCTAAAGAAACGCCGAGCAGTTTCTGAGCTTCGACAGCGAACTCCATCGGCAGCTCGCGGAAGACCTCCTTGCAGAAGCCGTTGACGATCATCGACACCGCATCCTCGGTGGCGATGCCGCGTTGGTTGCAGTAGAAGATCTGGTCCTCGCCGATCTTCGAGGTCGTCGCCTCGTGCTCGACCTGCGCCGTGGGGTTGGCGATCTCGATGTATGGAAAGGTGTGGGCGCCGCAACGGTCGCCGAGGAGCATGGAGTCGCACTGCGAGAAGTTGCGGGCGTTCTCGGCCTTCCGACCGACCTTCACCTGGCCGCGGTAGGTGTTCTGTCCATGGGCTGCCGAGATCCCCTTGGAAATGATCGTCGAGGAGGTGTTCCTGCCGAGGTGGATCATCTTCGAACCGGTGTCGGCCTGCTGGTGGCCCGCAGTGAGGGCCACCGAGTAGAACTCGCCGACGGTGTCGTCGCCCATGAGAATCACGCTCGGGTACTTCCATGTGATGGCCGAGCCCGTTTCCACCTGGGTCCACGAGATCTTCGACCGGTCGCCCTTGCAGATGCCCCGTTTGGTGACGAAGTTGAAGATCCCGCCCTTTCCGGTCTCCTTGTCGCCGGGGTACCAGTTCTGCACCGTCGAGTACTTGATCTTGGCGTCTTCGAGGGCCACCAACTCGACCACCGCCGCGTGCAACTGGTTTTCGTCGCGCATCGGTGCGGTGCAACCCTCGAGGTAGCTGACGATGGAACCTTTGTCGGCGACGATCAGGGTGCGTTCGAACTGGCCGGTGTTGGCGGCGTTGATGCGGAAGTAGGTCGAGAGCTCCATCGGGCAGCGCACCCCCTCGGGGATGTAGACGAAGGAGCCGTCGGAGAAAACCGCCGAGTTGAGGGCGGCGAAGAAGTTGTCGGTGGCGGGGACCACCGAACCGAGGTACTTCTTGACCAGCTCGGGGTGCTCGCGTACGGCCTCGGAGAAGGAGCAGAAGATAATGCCGAGCTCGCCCAGCTTCTCCTTGAAGGTGGTGGCGACCGAGACACTGTCGAATACCGCGTCCACCGCGACCCCGGCGAGGAACTTCTGCTCGGAGAGGGGAATGCCGAGCTTCTCGTAGGTGGCGAGGATCTCGGGGTCGACCTCGTCGAGACTATCGAGCTTCTTTGCGGGTGCGGCGAAGTAGGAGATCGCCTGATAGTCGATCTCCGGGTAGTGAACATTCGGCCAGCGCGGCTCGGACATCGTCAACCATTGCCGGTAGGCCTTGAGCCGCCACTCGAGCAGCCACTCGGGCTCGTCCTTCTTCGCCGAGATGAACCGGATCACGTCCTCGTCGAGCCCCGGCGGCAAGGTCTCTTCCTCGACCTCGGTGACGAAGCCGTGCTCGTACTCGCGGTTCGCGAACTCCTCGATGAGCTTGTCCTGGGTAACCATGTCCCCCTCGATCTCGTAACGCGGGCCGAGCCGCGGTGACGTCTTGTGTTTGCCGGTATGCGGCAGGGGCTTTCCCCGGCACCGGCAACATCAACAATCGTATTTGGAGCGAACATATTCCTGAAAAACCCGTGCCCGAAAGGGCTTGAGGCCTGAGGCTTGGGGCTTGCCCATCGTCCACCGTGATTTTAGCCCGCAGTAATTGGAAATTGTTTCCACCAGGCCCCAAGCCTCACGCCCCAAGCCTCACGCCCCAAGCAGATGTAAAATGGCCTGTATGGTGTCCCTCTCTTTCTTGGGGAAAGTCGTATGACCACCGTCCTGGTAACGGGTTCCAACGGGCTCATCGGGTCCGAGATCGTCACCCACTTCGACCGCCGGGGCTGGCGTGTCGTGGGCGTCGACAACAACATGCGGGCCGAGTTTTTCGGCCCCGCCGGTGACACCCGATGGAGTCAACAACGCCTGGAAGGCACCTGCCGCGACTTCACGCATCGCGAGCTCGATATTCGCGACCGTGACGGCGTTCGTCACCTGATCGAGGAGCTCCAACCACAGCTGCTGGTCCACACCGCGGCCCAGCCGAGTCATGATCTTGCCGCCTCACGGCCGTTTGAGGATTTCGACGTCAACGCGGTCGGCACCCTCAACCTCCTCGAGGCATGCCGTCAGGCGGCGCCGGAGTCGGTCTTCGTCCACATGTCCACCAACAAGGTTTACGGCGACCGGCCCAACACGCTGCCGTTGGTGGAGAAGGAGACCCGGTGGGACTATGCCGACCCCGCGGATTTTGACGGGATCGACGAGACCATGAGCCTCGACGGCTCGATGCACTCCCTTTTCGGCGCCTCGAAGGTGGCGGCCGACGTCATGGTGCAGGAGTATGGGCGCTACTTCGACATGCCGACCTGTTGCCTCCGCGGCGGTTGTCTCACCGGCCCCAACCACTCGGGCGTTGAGCTCCACGGCTTCTTGAGCTATCTCGTCCGGTGCAACCTCGAGCAACGCGAGTACTCGGTCTTCGGCTACCAGGGCAAGCAGGTGCGTGACAACATCCACTCGTATGACGTTGCGCGCTGCATCGAGCTCTTCTACGAGGATCCCGAGCCGGCGGCGGTCTTCAATCTCGGTGGCGGCCGCGCCAACTCGATATCGATCCTGGAGGCCTTTGCAAAGGTCGAGGCCCTGACCGGCACGCCCATGCGTTGGAAGTATGTCGACGAGTCACGGCGCGGCGATCACATCTGCTACATCTCCAACCTCGATCGACTGCGATCCGCCTTGCCGAATTGGGAGCTGACGAAGGGGCTTGACGAGATCTTCGAGGAAATTGTCGAAGGTTGGCGGCGGCGCCTCGCCGAGGTGCCCGGGTGAAGCTCTCTCTGGTGATTCCGGCGCGGAACGAGGGGCCGCAGATCGGCGCCACGGTCGACGGATTGCGTGAGCATCTTGATGCTCGCGGCATCTCCGATCTCGAAATCCTCGTGGTTGACGACGGGAGCACCGACGACACGGTGGCGATTGTCGAAGGTCTGGAAGCTGCAGACCCGCGTGTGCGCCTCCTGCGCAACCACCGCCGCCACGGGTTCGGGCGGGCGGTTCGTTTCGGCCTCGAGCGGTACAGCGGCGACGCGGTGATCATCACCATGGCGGACGCGTCTGACGACCCGGCGGACGTCGAGGCGTATTACCGGATCCTCCGTGATCGGGCCGAATGTGCCTTCGGGTCACGGTTCGTGGGGGGTGCTCATCGCACCGATTATCCGCGCTTCAAGCTCGGAATCAACCGTGGCGCCAACAGCCTGATCCGGGTGCTCTTCGGTCTTCGCTACAACGACGTGACCAACGCCTTCAAGGGCTACCGGCGATGTGTCATCGATGGTTGCCGTCCCTTCGTGTCGCCGCATTTCAATCTGACCATCGAGATCCCGCTCAAGGCGATCACCCGCGGTTACACCTACCGCGTGATCCCGGTCTCGTGGCGAAATCGAGCCATCGGCACCTCGAGCCTGTTGCTCAAGGAGCAGGGCAGCCGATATCTGTATGTGCTTCTCAGCGTGTGGTTCGAGTGGTTGCTGGTGCGGCACGATTACCGGCGTTCTTCGAAGGACGTTTTTGAGCCCTGGACGGACGAGACGGACGGTGCGCGCGAGGGAGAGCTCTGAAATGACGAATCGGAGAGTGCTGGTCACCGGAGGCGCCGGCTTCATTGGCAGCCACCTGGTAGACGGCCTCCTTGACGCCGGCTTCTCGGTGGGGGTGATCGACAACGAGAGCACGGGCAGCCGCGGAAACGTCGCCGCCGATGCCGAGTTCGTGCACGGCGATGTGCGCGATGACGACGATCTGCGGGAGGCGTTCGATCCGATTCCCGATGCCGTCTTTCATATCGCCGGACAGGCGTCGATACGACTCGCATATGCGGACCCGGAGGCCGATCTTGGTGTCAATGTCACCGGCACCGTCAAGGTGTTGGAGCAGTGCCTCGCCCTCGGTGTGCCGCGTCTCGTCTTCGCCAGCTCGATGACCGTGTACGGCAACCCCTCTCGGGTGCCGACACCGGAGGACGAGCCGCCCGATCCCGTCTCCTTCTACGGCGTCACCAAGTACGCCGCCGAACGGTATGTCCAGCTCACGGGAGCTCGAACAGACCTCGAATCGGGGCTCGCGGTGACCTCGCTGCGGATGTTCAACGTTTTCGGTTCGCGTCAGAGCCTGTCGAATCCCTATCAGGGGGTGTTGGCCATATTCCTCGGCAATCTGCTGCGCGGCGAGCCCGTCAGAATCGACGGCGACGGCGAGCAGTCGCGAGATTTCGTGTTCATCGACGATGTGGTGCGGGCATGGATCGCTTGCCTCGACAATCCGCGATCGGTGGGCGGGGTATTCAACCTGGGGAGCGGGACACCGACCACGGTCAACGAGCTCTGCGACGCAATTCTGGATCAGTTCGGGCACACCCGCCAAACATATCCCGTAACATCGGCCGCACAACAGCAGGGCGACGTACGGTCGTCGTCGGCGAACATCACGGCGATTCAGGAGGTGCTGGACTGGACTCCGCGAGTGTCGTTTGTCGAGGGTCTGGAGCGGACGGTGGCGTGGGCGAGGCGATCTGGAGCTCACGCCAGGTGACGGCTGCCCGAGGATGGAAGAATGACGTTCCGTCGCCGCTGACAGCCAATCTCACCACGGGGTCGTCGATGACACCCGCCCAGAGCCGCCGGTAGCCTCTGAAGTCACGCGGAAAGCGGTTGATGAGCACCGAGTTTCCGGCGGTTGCTGGGATCAAACGGCAGATGCTGATGTGGTGGCTTTGGTGGGTCATCAACAAGACCACCATCGGAACCCGGAAGAGGGTCTTCTGGATCCGCCCCAGTGGGTTGAACCGGAGATTGATGTCGGCAAAGACGAGGTGATTGGATGCGGGCACCGGTATTGAGGCCCCTTCCAGGACCACCGTGCTCCGTGCGACCTCCTCGAAGTTCCACTGCGGCGGGTCTTCACGGCGTTCGAGGAGCAGGGCCGTCTCCGGTTTCCACCACACAGAGCGCAGTTCGTAGTTGATGAAGACCGTTCGCCAGGTGGCGGGTGTGTCGAATAGCTGGCGGCGCATCCCAACCGCTGCGAACGAGTTGATGATGAACTGAGGGGCGTCACCGCCGGCGTAGTGTTCGGCGCTCCACAGATCGAGGTCGCCGGTGTAGGCGGTGTATAGCTGCAGCGTCGGAGTGGGGTTCCAATCGAGTCGGTTGGCGGGGCAGTACTGGATCTCCCAGGGAAGGGTGCCGACACCGTTGTGCGAATCCTCCAGGAGGGTCCGCACATCGTCACCGAGCCGCAGCGGCTCCAGGTTGACTGCGCTCTTGGTGGCGAGCGCCTCCTGTGTCGCTCGGATGTGCAGCAGTTGCGACAGTGCGCGTGGGCCCGAACCGCCGCTGAGCAGATTTGCGGGCAGCAGGCCACGCCCGACGGGATCGGCGAGACCGGTGAGGCTGGCGGCGAAAAGAAGTGCGGTGAACCAGGCGACATGCGCGCCGATCTGTCTTGGACGTCGAGCAAAGAGCGCTGAGACCGCAATCAGGGCGAGCATGAAGGGAACAAACTGGAGCTGGTGGGTGTCCTGGCGGACAAACGCGAGGCGGAACTGGATCAGGACCACTGGTGCAAAAACGAGGTTGCAGGCGAAGAGTGGGCGATCGTGACGGAGCGCAACCGAAGATCCGAACCAGACGGCGACCGCGATCGTACCCAACGCCACCTGTACGCCCGGGCCGATGATGCTGTTGGCGACGCTGTAGCCGGAAATCACCTCTGCCGAAAGATGGAGCCAGCGAAAAAACGTATCTGGCCGGTCGAAGAAAAACGCTGCCAGGATGACCAGGGTGAGGGGGAAAACCAGCAGAGCGAGGGTGAATCGGGAGGACCGACGGAATACGAACCGGGCGACGATGAGCCCGGCGCCGAGGATGACCAACGAGGCCACCCCGAGGGACATCTTGACCAGGAAGAGCACCGCCGCGAGGATCCCCGCCACGGCCACGGGAAGACGCCGGCCGGCATGCACACCGAGCAGGGTGAGCAGTCCGACGACCAGGAGGAGGAAGGCTTCGACTGTGAGCCCCTGATGGCGGGCGCAGACGAAGAGAACGGCGAAAGCAGCCACGGACAGCAAACGCCGATCATGGAGGAAGAGTGTCATCAGGACGCCGGCAAACAGCAATTGGATTCCGAGGAGGAAGGTGTTGGCGACCACGAGATTCGAGGCCACGTCCATCGGCACCATCAGGAAGCCAAGGGGACCGTAGGTAAAGACGATGTCGCGACCGAAGGCGTTCCCGGCATCGCGGGCCGTGTTCATGGCCCACTGCCAGCCGGGATCGATGCCGGGGGGGCCGAGGGGAAGGTAGATGCCGTTGAGGGTGACGAGGGCCGTCAGGACAATGATCACGATGCCGGCCGCGAGCTCGAGGCGACGTCTTCGCTCTAATGGCACGGCG
Source organism: Deltaproteobacteria bacterium (assembly GCA_049188105.1). GTDB lineage: Bacteria > Acidobacteriota > Thermoanaerobaculia > Thermoanaerobaculales > Sulfomarinibacteraceae > Sulfomarinibacter. Next base: position 11,118 of record JAIVTZ010000029.1, read on the forward strand.
GCATCTGTGGCGGTGGCTTCGGCCATCGTTCAACTATAGCCCGCACGCCTAGCCCGGTCTTCTCACCGGCTGTGGTGAAATGGGGCCATGAAGGTATATCTGTCGCGATGGGTCTGTCTCGGGGTTGAAGACAATCTGCGCCGTGTCAGGCGCGAGGCACTCGAGGCGGTGGCGACCGGGGCCGAGCTGGTGGTTTTTCCGGAGCTCTTTCTCACCGGTTACTCGCGGCCGCTGGAGCCGTCTCGCGCGCGGGAGGTTTTTTCAAAGGTCTCGGCGGCGGCGGCGGATGTTCTTTTCGTTTTTGGCTCGATCAGCGAGGCGCGGCACAATCGGGTGACGGTGTGGCTCGGTGGTCGGGAGCTCGCCGCATATGACAAGGTCCATCTCTTTTCCCCCAACGGCGAGGATGAGATGTGGGAGCGGGGGACCCGCTATGTCGCGTTCGAATTTTGCGGCCTGCGGGTCGGTCTCATGAACTGCAACGACGTGCGTTTCCCCGAACAGGCCCGGGCGTTGAAGCTGGAGGCCCGGTGCGATCTGCTGGTCGTGCCCGCGTGGTGGCCCTGGCGTCGCGATCACATCTGGAGCACGCTGCTGCAGGCGCGCGCGGCCGAGAACGAGCTCTGGGTCCTCGGGTGCTGCATCGCGGGATCGGTGGATACCGACGAATTCGCCGGCGCCGGAAACCACGTCTTCGACCCCGCCGGTGAACCGGTGCGAACCGCCGACGACCGCACCTACGAGCTCGATCTCGAAAATCCGCCACCAACCATCGTCGATCCAGTGGAGCACTTCGTCGACATAGATCGCATCGAGATCATCTGTGGCGATTGAACGGTTATCGAACTCACCACAGAGGCACAGAGGAGCACAGAGAGAAACACAGAGAACGTCGCAAACACGAAGACACAAAGACACGAAGGCCGGCCACCCGCGTAAGCAAACCGCAGATCACGCAGATAGAGCAGAGGGTTTCTTTGATGCGGCATTGCCGAGATTGACGGCGGAAACGTCGGCGATCTCTCGATCGCCGACTACCGGTGGGAAGCCCGTCGTCTCCGGACGCAAGCGTCCGTCGTCGCCGTGCTTCCCACCGGCCGACGCGCCCGGGGCGCGTCGGTTCCGCCTCCCCCTTCTCTTGATTGGAAGAGGTGGTGCCATCCATCCAACAACAGGAAGAGGAGTGGCGAGGT
>JAIVTZ010000030.1:0-12283 GCA_049188105.1 Deltaproteobacteria bacterium
GACCGGCGAGGGCCAACTGGAGGGCCAACTGTGGGAGGTGCCGTTCGGGTACGACCCGTGTGACGGGTTCCATTTCTTCTGCCAGGCGTTGGATCCTGACACGCAACTACTGGCCACCTTCGGAGCGCCGACGGGCGCCGGTCCCGTCGTAGGCGACGTGGCGTTGCCGTTCACCGGGCGGCAGGCGTTCACTGAAATGGACACCTTCGATTGCACCCAGGATTTTGCGCCCGTCCAGGGCAGCAAGCCTGGCGATCTCGTCGACGGTGATGGCCTGATCTTTGGCCAGAGCTACAACTTCTTCGACGCATTCGTCGAGTTCAAACCGTTGGCTGCCGATGCGCAAGATTGTACTGTGAAGATCTCGTCGCAAGAGTACGGCCCGACTGAAATAAACGACGTCATCATCAATCCCCTCAACACCCTCACACCGTCGCGGCCCCTCGTCCTGCCGGGTGACAACGGCCGCATGAGGGTCTTCGATTTCATGGCCGACGACTCGAACGATTGCCCCGTGGGCGACGATCTTGATGATCCACGGTACGAGCGTGCCGTCAGCGCATTTTTCACTCGTGTCAATCCGAAACTGGCGCTGTGTCACGAAGCCGGGTTGACCGACTGCAACCTCCAGCAACTCAAGACGCTCGATCTAGAGTTTGGAATTATCCCAGGGGATGGACGGCTCGGAGGCGTCAATCCGAAGTTTTCCGAAGCGTTCCTGGTGGATCAGGTTCCGGTTGGTGACTATGACGGCAGGTGGTGTGGAGTCGATCCCCCGGTCAGCAACCAGGAGCCGTGGCTGGAGGCCAACGGCGGATCCGTCGTGCCGATCGATATCAAACCGGTTCTGGCTGCCGACGAGTGCGGCGACAAAACCATTCCAAACCTCGTGGCCGTGTTGGCCGTCTACAATGCCGACAACGGAATTGAGGTCCCGTTTGAAGATCTAACGTTCACGGGCAACGGATCTGCGAGTGAATTCCGGGCGATATTCCACGCGGGAAACAACCCCAAGAAACCATACAGCCTGAACTGGAACACGGTCGACCGCCACGGCGACCCCTTGCCGGACGGCCTGTACAAGCTCAACATCATCGACGACACCGCTGCGACAAACGGCACCTTGGAGATCTACTTCCCACCCCAGACGGTGTACGTGATACTCAAGTAACACACCGGCTGAACCAACAATCATTCAGAGCGGGCCGAAAGGCCCGCTCTTTTTTTTGCGCCTACCCGCCGCCGCCGGACGCCTCGGCGACCGGCTTGAGATCGGCTCGTTCGAGGAGGCTGTCGCTGCCGGCCTCGGTGCGGATCTCATCCAGATACCTGGTCGCCTTGGTTGCGTGACGAGTCGCGTCATCGCTGCGCCCCTCCGCCGTGAGCAGTTCGGCCAGCAGGTGATGGCTCTGGGCGAGCAGATCGCGCGCACCCATGTCCTCGGCACCACCGATCGCCTTCCTGAGCCGCTTCTCGGCGCCTGAGAGGTCATTCGTCGCCAGGAGTGCAGAGCCCAAACAGACGTTGGAGCGGGTTTCGAGATATGCTGCTCCCCGGCTCGATGCTTCCCGTAAGGTTCCTTCGAGTATCGTTATCGCCTGCCGTGTCCGCCCGGTCATCAGCTCGGCGCACCCCAGGTCGGCCTTTGCGGCCAGGATCAGGTACGGATCTCCCGACTCATCTGCGGTCCGGCCCGCCTGTTCGTAGAGCGCCCGAGCGGCATCGAAGTCACCAGCGTAGAAACGCCGGTCGCCCTGGAAGTCGAGGGTCAGAGTGATGAGGCCGGCATCCCCCTGGTCGCGCGCCAATCCGAGCGCCTCGTCGAGCGCCGGGGCCGCATCATCGAACCGCCCCAGGAGGCTCAAGGCGTTTCCGTAGCCCGCCAGGATCTCCACGTACCAGGAGCCTGAGTCCTCGAGCCGGCGTAAGGTCTCGAGCGCCTCTTCCATGGACCCGAGTGCGGCGCCGTAACGTCCCTGGTGCCCGTACACCCGACCCAGGCTGTAGGACTCGATGGCCGCGCCCCACTCGTCCGCGGCCTCGCGGCGATTCTCCAGCGCCCGCATGGAGTGATCGACGGCCTTGTCATAGCGGCCCATATAGGTGTAGGTCTCGGCGATATTGTGCAGGGAGTCCGCGATCTGAACCAGATCCTTGATTTCCTCCCGAATCTCGAGCGCGCGCTGGTAATAGATCAGCGATTCGGAGTACTCGCCCTTTGCGTCGTAGATTGCACCCATGTTGTTCAACGACCGCGCCTGATCCCAGACGGATGCGATCTCCATCTGGATCCTCAGAGCCTCTCGAGTGTGACTCAAGGCGAGATCGAAGTTCCCGCCCAGCCGCTCCACCTCACCCAATTCCACCAGGGAGCCCGCGAGTCCCCCATCGTCGCCGATTTCGCGGTGGATCCGGGCCGACTCCTCGAACCTCGAGCGGGCCGCCTCCAGATCACCGGACGCCATGAAGATCTGGCCGATCATCGACAGGCTCGCCGCCATCCCCCGCTGGTCACCGATCTCACGCTTGGTGTCGAGGGACTCCTCGAAGTTTTTGAGCGCCTCGTCGGGCCGGCCCAGAAACTGATAGGCGATGCCGAGTGCCTGCTTGGCGTTGGCCCGCGCCTCCTTGTTGTCGACCTGGATGGCCAGGCTGAGCGCATGGTTGAGCGGCGCCAACGAGCCCTGGATGTCTCCACTCTTGATGAGGATCCGCCCCATGGCGAGCTGGGCTGTGACGTTCTGGGGATCCAGATCGACCGTGGCTTGAAGGTGCTCGCGCGCCAGATCGAAGGACCCGGCCTGCTCGTAGAGCACGGCGAGCTCGTAGTTGAGCCCGGCATCGGTGGGGCGGGTCCGGAGCAGGTTCTGGTACGCGTCGACCCCCGCCTCGAAGTCGTTCTCCACCCGAGCGCTCTCGGCGAGAATCAGGTACCGCTCCTGCGTGGGCAGGTTGTCACTCAGCTCCACGGCGCGACGTGACGACTCCCCGGCCTTCTGACCCCGGCCCAGATTGTCATACGCCTGCGCCAGCTTGGAGTGAGCGAGCGCGAAGTTGGGATCGCCCTCGACGGAGATCTCGAAGCTCTTGACCGCCCCCAGGTTGTTGCCCTGGCGCATGAGCTCGAGCCCCTCGTTGTAGTGGCGCAGCGCGACCACCGAGCTCGCGGAGGGGATGAAGGCCTGCTCCTCGAGCTCCTTGACGGCTTTTCGGGAGAGCGCCAGGCTGTCCCGCACCCCCTGCGCCAGCTCCTGCACGGCCCTCAGCAGCTGCTGCTCATCGGCGGCCTCGGCCTTGAGGGTCGTGGTCTCGTGGCGCTCGAAGTCGCGGATCGTGGCGTCGATCCGGATCTGCTCGCCGAGCTTCAGGTACTGGCCCCAGACGACGATGTCGGCGTTCGCAAACTCGGCGACCCGGCGCAGGGTCACCTCCTCGATCACGTTCTCGGGAGCGATTCGCAGATCCTTGAGAATCTGGTGCAGGCGATCCGATGACACGGTCCGCAGGCTTGCCGTCTGCCCCACGTCGGTGCGCAGCATCTCGGCGAGACCCGGCCCCAGCCACCTCAGTTCGGGGTCGCCCGACGGGTTTTGAAACGGCAGGATGGCGAGCGACACGAACTCGGTCGGAGCCGCTGCCGGGACGCCTTCACCTTCGGAAGACGGAGCCAACGAGCGGAGCAGAACAACCCCAACAGCCACCACCGCCACCACGGCCGCCGCGGCAGCGCCGATGGCCGCGAATCGGACCCGCTTGCGCGCCACGGTGGTGGTGGGGCGCAGCCCCCGCATCGTCGGGCCGATGGTCATGTGGGTCGAACCGCCTCGCCACACCGACAGGTCCTGCAGGACCTCGCGTGCCGACTGGTAGCGCTTGTGGGCCGGGATCTCCAGACAGCGACCGACCACGTCCCCCAGGAAGCCGGGGAGATCAGGGTCAAGGTCACGGATCGGCGCTGCTCGTTTCTGGGTACGGGTGTACATCGCGGCCATCGGCGTGTCGCCGTGGTACGGCAGCTGTCCGGTCAGAAGCTGGTAAAAGATGATCCCGAGCGCGAACAGATCCGAACGCGAATCGACCTGCTCTCCCTTCACCTGCTCCGGAGACATGTAATCGGGCGTTCCGAGCATCGATCCGGTCTGGGTCATCCCGGAGAGCTCGAGCGACCTCGCGATACCGAAGTCCATCACCACGACCCGTCCGTCCGGTTCGATCATGATGTTCGCCGGCTTCAGGTCCCGGTGGACCACACCCTGTTGATGGGCGGCGTCGAGGGCGAGGCAGACTTGCTCGATGATCTCCGCCGCCTCCTCGGCCGGCAGCGCCCCGCGTTCTTTGAGGAGTCCTTGAAGGTCCTTCCCCTCGATGAACTCCATCGAGATAAACCGGGTGTCATCGGCCTGGCCGATGTCAAAGATCCGCACCACGTTCCGGTGGGTCACCTCTCGGGCGAGGATGATCTCCTGCTTGAAGCGCTGCAGGACGTTCGGGTCGTCGGCCAGGTGGGGCCGGATGACCTTGAGGGCCATCACGCGGTCGAGCTCCAGATCGGTCGCTTTGTACACCGACCCCATGCCGCCAAAGCCGATCAACGCTTCGATCCGATAACGATCGCCGAGAACCGTGCCCGGATTCAGGGTCCCGGGAGAGGCCATCGACTCGAGCACCAATGCCTCGGGGGGGGCCTCCGGCGGTCTCTCCTCGGTCGAGCCCCTCAGCGGGGAATCGATGGTCTCCGAATCGACCAACGTGCCGGCCATCCACTGCTCCTCGGCGACCGGTCTGCCGCATCCCGTGCACGAGTCGGCGCCCGGCGGGTTCTCCGCGCGGCAATATGGGCACTCCAGGATCTCGTCGCTCACGGGTGGTTCATCCTTCATACGCGTGGCGTAAGTTTAGCATCAGGATCTCGGAATTCCCGTCATAACCAACCGTGAAGCCGCGCCAAAAGGAGGGTGGCGAGGGTCTTGCTGTCGCGGATATGGCCGTCGCGGCACGCCTCGAGTGTTTCATCGACGGTCATGGTCACGATCTCGATTGCCTCATCGGGGTCCGGCTCCACATCGGGGGCGGGCTCCAGCCCGGTGGCCACAAACGCGTGCAGAACCTCGTCGGAGAAACCGGGGGTGGTGAAGAACGAGCTCAACTCGTGGATCTCACCCGCGCGCCACCCCGTCTCCTCCGCAAGCTCACGCATGGCACACTCGCCCGGCTTTTCCCCGGGATCGAGCTTGCCCGCCGGCAGCTCGAGCAGGATCTCGTCCGGCGGATAGCGGTACTGCCGGACCAGCTCGATCCGGCCGTTCTCATGCAGCGGCAGCACCACCACGGCGCCCTTGTGCCGGACCACCTCGCGCTCGGCCTCGCCGCCGTTCGGCAGCCGTACCCGGTCCACCTCGAAATCGAGGATCCGACCCTGGTAGATACGCTCGCCGCTGGTTTTTTCCTCTCGCAGCCGGTCATCTCGCTCCATGTCAGCTCCTCCGGAATAGCGCATCATACTGCAACGAATGCCTCAAGATAATACGCCCTGTTGAGGTCATCCTACCTGTTTTCATGTGCCAACCCTGGCATCGATCCTGCGTAGGTATTACGGCGAGGAGCAGACACCATGAGCCAAACAGCAGCCTGCGAGCTCGTCTACTCGCCCACCCTGAACGATCTCTCCGACGCCGTCACCGATCGAATGGTGGAGGGGTGGTGGCCCCTCGGACGCCCGTTCGCGCAGGGCGAGCACTTCATCCAGGCGATGGTTTTCGAGCCCAGGTTCGACGAGTCATACCCGGACGAGCGGGACCCGAAAACAGACGACAACTGATCAGCGATAGCGCTCGAGCAACCCCGTCCGCTCGTTGAACTCGGTGATGCGCTCGTCCCACTCCTCCCAGGCGTGGAAGTGGGTGGTCCAGTAGTCGTCGTCGTACCACTGGGCATCGAGCTCCTCGACCGTCTTGCCCTGCTGCTCGACCCATGTGAAGTACTTGAGGTTGTGGATCCGCTTGCGGTCCCAGTAGCCGAGCTCGAGCATGTGGTCGATGCCGGCGCCCAGGAGATATCGCTCATGATCGACCGCGGCCGAGGTCTCCGTGTAGGGGCCGTGAAGCTCGCGCTCCTCCTCGAGCCGTGAACCGTAGAGCTCCATGGAATCGGTGGCGACGGTGAAGAGCATGTCCTTCGGCCCCAACTCGAAGAAGCGCGCGGTCTTGATCGCGGTCAGCAGATTGGCGATCGACGAGATGCCGAGGAGGTCGAGCCGGTCGACGAGATCGGGATCGACACCGCTCCCCTTCAGGCGAGCGCGGCCATCGGGCTCGTTGAAGAGCCGCAGCAGGCGCATGCAGGCCTCGTCGTCGATCCCCGCTGCCACGTCGGTGTTCTTGATGTTGTGGATCCACGGCACGTGCTTGTCGCCGATGCCCTCGATGCGGTGCGAGCCGTAGCCGCCGTGGAGCAGGGTCGGGCACTGCAGGGCCTCGGCCGCCACCACCTTGATCCGCGGGAAGACCTCGCGCAGGTACTCCGCGCTGCCAAGCGTACCGGCCGACCCCTGGGTCAGGCAGACCCCGGCAAAGCGCGAGTCCGCTTCCCGCTCGGACTTGAAGACCTCCTCCATCGCTCGCCCGGTGCAGACGTAGTGCCAGATGGCGTTGCCGAACTCGGCGAACTGGTTGAGGACCACGATCTCGTCGGGGTGCTCGGCCGCAAGCTCCTTGGTCTTGTCGTAGATTTCCTTGACGTTGGACTCCGAGCCCGGCGTCGCGTAGATCTCCGAGCCCACCTCCTCGAGCCACTCGAAGCGCTCCCGCGACATCCCCTCGGGCAGGACCGCGATCGACGTGCAGGCCAGCAGATAGGCATCGTAGGCGCCGCCGCGGCAGTAGTTGCCGGTCGAGGGCCAGAGAGCTTTTTGGGTGGTCGGATCAAAGGTGCCGTGCACGAGCTTTTCGACCAGCGGGCCGAAGGTCGCACCCACCTTGTGCGCACCGGTCGGGAAGAACTTGCCGACCAGCATGAGGATCCTCGCATCGACCCCGGTCAGCTCCGACGGCAGCTCGATGAAGTTGACGCCGCCGAAACCACCGCCCGACGCCACCGGCTCGTTCTTCCAGCTGATACGGAAGAGGTTGCGCGGCTTGAGGTCCCACAGCCCGATGTCGCGGAGCTCTTCGCGGATGCCTTCGGGGATCAGCGTCGGGTCGGCCATCTCGCGGTAGGTCGGGATGATGATGTCGCGCTCGCGACAGCGCCGGACAGTGTTTTTGAGGACCTCTTCGGGGTTTTTCATCGAGCCGATTCCTTTCGCCGGTGACAATCGGTCTATAGTACACGGTGGCTCACCTGCCGACGGAGGAATGCATGACCCGAGGTTTAGAAGCGCTTGAAGCGGCACAACAATACGAGGAACGCATTGTCCGGTTCCTCAGGGATCTCATCGCCATCCCCGCCGAGAGCGGGCAGGAGAGCGAACGGTGCGAGCGGGTGCGCCGCGAGTACGAGTCGCTCGGCTTCGACGAGGTCTTCTTCGACGGTCTCGGCACCGTGGTCGCACGGATCGGCACAGGGGACTTCAAGATCCTCATGGACGGCCACATCGACTGCGTCGGCGTCGGCGACCCGGCCTCGTGGGACTACGACCCCTTCGCAGGCAAGCTGGAGGCCGGCGAGATCTGGGGGCGCGGCGCGGTCGACGAGCTGCCGGCGGTCGCCGGCATGGCCTACGGCGCCAAGATCCTCGCCGAGCGAGGTGTGCCCGAAGGCATCAGCGTTTACCTCACCGCCTCGGTCATGGAGGAGGACTGCGACGGCTACTGCATGCGCCACCTGATCGAAACCGAGGGCATCCGGCCCGACATGGTGGTGCTCGGCGAGCCCACCGATCTCGGGGTCTTCCGCGGCCACCGTGGACGCATGGAGGCGACCATCACCACCCGCGGGGTCTCCGCCCACGGCGCGCACGCCGCACGCGGGGTCAACGCGCTCTACAAGATGGCGCCGATCATCTCAGACATCGAGAAGCTCAACGGGAACCTGGCCGACGATGAGTTCCTCGGCGCCGGCTCGATCATCGTCTCCTCGATCGAGTGCACGACGCCATCGCTCAACGCGGTCCCCGACTCCGCCCGCATCTACCTCGACCGGCGGCTCACTATCGGTGAAACGCTGGACACCGCAATGGAGGAGCTCGCGGCCCTCCCCCACCTCGGCGATGCGTCGGTCGAGCTGCTTCACTACGACGCCAAGAGCTGGCGGGGAACCGAAGCGAAGCAGGAAAAGTACTTCCCGACCTGGGTTCTCGATGAGGACCATCCGCTGGTCCAGGGGGTCGCGGAAGCCGCGGCAGAGGTCCTCGGTGAAAGACCGGAGATCTCTCGCTGGCACTTTTCCACCAACGGCGTCGCCACAATGGGGCTGTATGGCATCCCAAGCGTGGGCTTCGCCCCCGGCCTCGAAGAGCTAGCCCACACCACCGAAGAGAGAGTGAAGATCACCGACCTGGTCAAAGCAACCGCTGTCTACAGCCTGATCCCAGAGGTGCTCGTCGGAACGGGCATCGCAAACACGAAGACACAAAGACACGAAGAGGTTCGCGAAGAATGACAATTCCAGAAGAGACTGAAAAGGTGGCAACACAAATCGTCGACGCAGCCTTTTCCGTTCACTCGACGCTTGGGCCGGGACTTCTCGAATCGGTATACGAGCAATGCCTGGCTTTCGAACTTTCTGAGCGCGGACTGAGGTTCGACCGTCAACTCGTGCTTCCGATCAGATACAAGGAGCATGAAATCGATTCTGGGCTGCGTCTCGACTTCCTCGTTGATGATTCCGTCGTGGTTGAAATCAAAGCTGTGGAATGCCTCGTACCGGTTCATACAGCCCAACTGCTCACCTACCTCAAACTAACCGGCCACCGTCTTGGCTTTCTCATCAATTTCAACGCGTCACTCATCAAGTACGGAATTCACCGATATGTGATGTGAACTTCGTATTCCTCTTTGCGGCCGTCTTCGTGTCTTCGTGTCTTTGTGGTTTGTATGGGAATGCTGAAATCTAGGGAGATATCCGAAATGACCAGTGAACTAAAAGGAAAAGACTTCATCACGACCCAGGACTGGACGGTGGAGGAGCTGAACGAGGTTTTTGGCCTCGCGGCCGAGCTCAAGGCGAAGCGGGCGGCCGGTGAGCCGACCCGCCTGCTCGACGCCAAGACCCTCTACATGATCTTCTTCGACCCTTCGACCCGCACCCGGAACTCGTTCGAGACCGGGATGACGCAGCTCGGCGGGCATGGAATCTACCTGTCGCCCGACAAGATGCAGATCAGCCACGGCGAGAACGCCAAGGACACCGCCAACGTGCTGTCGCGCTACGGCGAGGGCATCGCCATCCGTCACTGCGCCTTCCGCGAGGGCAACGACTACATCCGCGAGGTCGCCGAGCACGCGTCGATCCCGGTGATCTCGATGCAGTGCGACGTCTACCACCCGTGCCAGATCCTGGCCGACATGCTGACCATCCGCGAGCGCTTCGGAAACGACACCAAGGGCCTCAAGCTCGGGGTCGCCTGGACCTCGGCGCCGAACTACGTGCGGCCGCTGTCGGTGCCGCAGAGCCTGATCCTGATGATGCCCCGCTTCGGCATCGACGTCACCCTCGCCTGCCCGCCCGAGTTCCGGCTGATGCCCGAGATCGAGGCCCAGGCGAAGGCCAACGCCGAAGAAGGCGGCGCCCGGTTCGAGATCACCGACAACTTCGAGGACGCCTTCACCGACGCCAACATCGTGGTCCCGAAGTCCTGGGGCCCGCTGATGACCACCCAGGACACCGAAGAGGGTCTCGCCCTGATCGAGAAGTACCCGACCTGGCGCTGCGGCGCCGAGCACATGGCCCTCGGCGCCGACGACCTCATCTACATGCACCCGCTGCCCGCCGACCGCGGCCGCGAGGTCACCGACGAGGTCATCGACGGCCCGCAATCCGTCGTCTACGACGAGGCCGAAAACCGGCTGCACGTGCAGAAGGCGCTGATGGCGCTCACCATGTAATCAGGAATTCGGAATTCGGAATTCGGAATTCTGAATGCCGCCCACCCACCCATGAGAAACCGCAGATCACGCAAGTGAACGCGGATGATCTCTTCTGAGTGGATCTGCGTTGATCTGCGTTCATCTGCGGGCGGACTCGGGGCGAGTGGGTGGATCGAGCACGCGTCTTGCTGGGGTCGTCGGAGTCGTCTGGCCTGCGGCGATGAGAATTCCCCATCAGGTAACAGCGTAGTATTCGATGAAGGGAATGGGGGTGTTCTTGGGCGGATCCGGCGAGATGGGGGTGGCCAGTGCGGTCAAGCAGATCGAGGTCTCCTGTGAGTCGTGTGGCGCGAAGGTCGTCCTCGATCCCCTGCTGCGCACAGCGCGCTGCCCCTATTGCGATTCGCCGTCGGTGGTCGATCGGCCAGCGACCACGGACCGTCCGGACCCTGTTTTCGTGATCGGCTTTGCCGTCGATCGGAAACAGGCCGCGCGCCGGATGCGAACGTGGATCGGCCGTAAGAAATTGGCGCCCTCGCGGTTGAAGGGAAAGACGGCCGCCAGGGTGACCGGGATCTACCTCCCCGCCTATCTTTACTCCGCCACCTCGGCCACCGTCTACTCGGCAACCATCGGCGAGGACTACTACGTCACCGAGGTCAGCCGCGACTCGAAGGGCCGGACCAGGGTCAGGCGAAAGCGCAAGACCGAGCTCTGCAACCTCAGTGGCGCTCACTCCAACTACGTGGGAGATGTGGTGGTCACCGCATCACAGGGCATTGCCAACCACGAGCTCGAGGCCATCGAACCTTTCGATCTCGGTGGACTGAGGCGCTACACACCGGCCATGGTGTCCGGCTGGATCTCCGAGGAGCCCTCACTCACTCGCGAGGTTTGTCTGCATTTGGCCCGCAGCGAGAGCACCGCCGCGGTTGGCCGACTGTTGCACCGGTTCTTGCCGGGCGACAGCCACCTCGACCTACGATTCTCCACCACGCTGAACGACGAGTCCCTCGATCTCGCCTTGTTGCCGGTGTGGGTCTTTGCGATCCGATACGACGAGCGCAAGCCGCCGATTCGAATCCTGGTCAACGGGCAGACCGGCAAGGTCGGCGGCAAGATCCCGACGTCGTGGGCAAAGGTCTTGAAGATCGCAGCCGCAGTGCTCGGGATTCTCTCGCTGCCGGTTCTCATCGCGCTGTTGGTGGCGCTCTTTCGATGAGCGTCGCCGATCTGGTCTGCGGCCGCTGCGACAGCCCCCTCGAGATCGAGGACCTGCGCTGCCCCATCTGCGATCGGGCGGCACCACTCACCGCTCCGAAAGACGCGCCCAAGGCCACGGTCGAGGTCATGCGATGCGACAGCTGCGGGGCCACCGTGACCTACAGCGTCCGCGAGCTCGCGCCGTCGTGCGTGTTCTGTGGCTCGGTGACCCGTCTCGAGGTTCCGAAGGACCCGATCGAGCAAACCGGGTTCTTTCTGCCGATGACCGTGAATCGCGACGAGGCGGTGGCAGCCTACAAAGGCTGGCTGAGAGGGCTCGGGTGGTTTCGGCCCGCGAATCTCGGTTCGGAGAGCAGCCTCGAGTCGCTCACTCCCCTGTGGTGGGTTGGGTGGGTCTTCGCCGCCGACGCCACGGTGAGCTGGACGGCGGACAGCGACCTCGGCGCCCGGCGGGCGGATTGGGCGCCCCATGCCGGTCAGGTAGAGCTCGAGTTCGATCACATCGTGGCGCCGGCGTCGCGCGGTCTCAGCGCTGAGGAGACCGATCACCTCGCCGACACCTACGATCTGGATTCGGCCGGCCACGAACCGGTGAGCGACGGCGGCGCGATGATCGTCGAACAGTTCGACGTCCCGCGGTCTGGGGCCCGGCGGCGGGTCGCCGCCATGTTGGAACGTATTGCCCGAGACCGGCTCGAGGACGCCCACATCCCGGGCAGCCGCTTCCGGAATGTCCACACCTCGATTCTCCTGAGAAGGCTCGTGACCCGCCGCTATGCTTTTCCATCCTATGTCCTCGCCTACCGGTACCGGGGCAAGCTCTACCGGATCGTGATCTCGGGCCAGGACGACACCCGCATTCTCGGCACGGCTCCGTACGCGGTTGTCAAGATCGTACTCACCGGTTGTCTCGGGTTGATCGGCATCGCTTTCGTGGTGGCCGCCCTTACCGGGTTGTTTTCGTGAGATCCACACATACCCGCGGGGGCTGAAGCCCTTGCCTACAGAGCAATTATATATAATTCGTAGGCACG
>JAIVTZ010000031.1:0-12198 GCA_049188105.1 Deltaproteobacteria bacterium
GCCTCAAGCCTCAAGCCCTTCCGTTGCGTCGCGGACGGCGGCGAGGACGAAGTTGAGTCGTGAGAACTCGCGGGACGTCATCCACTCGAAGAACCGGTCCTTGACGCCTCCTCTGGGGAAGACCTCAGCCACTACCTCGCGCGGTGCGATGCCCTTGGACATCAGCTCGACCGACTTCCGTGCCGCGTCCTCGATGCGCTGGGCCTTGAGGTCGAGAAGGGGTGCCGGATCCTCCGCGATCAGCCCGTGACCGGTGAGCATGCGCCGCGGTTTCAGGGCCGCCACCCGGCGCAGGGACGCCACCGCGGCCCACGGGTTCTCCGTGACGAGCACCGCGGTCGCCCCAGGTGAGACAAAGAGATCGCCGGTGAAGACGTCCCCGGTCTCCTCCTCGTACAAGGCCACCTGGGTCTGGGAATGGCCCGGGGCGGACACCGCCCGAAGCCGCCGCCCCCCCGCCTCGATCACCTCCGGCATCTCCCGCGGCTCGAACGGCTCCACCGCTCCCCACCAAACGCGCCGGTAAGGTTCGAGTGATCGCACCCCCTCGTCCCACAGTGCCTCGGCACGACGGAGATAGACCGGACAATCGTGGACGGCGGCAATCGCCGCACAATTGCCGGTGTGGTCCTCGTGGTTGTGGGTGCAATACACACCTTGAATGTCCCGGTTCTCGAGGGCCGCCAGAAGCGGGCCCCGGACGTAGGGGAACCCGGAATCGATCAGGATGTCGCCAACGAGGTAGGCGTCGACCTCGAAACCGAGGAGACGGGCGCCGAGACTTCTCATCCTGATCCGGGTCACGTTGTTGCCGACCTCGTCGAGCCGCACCCGCGCACCCTGGAGGCGCCCCCACCATCGATAAAACATCTTCTGCCGCACCCCGCCATTCTAGCCCGCATATCTCACCGGGTGTCGGCTGCGGACGGCGAATCGCGGCGTCCCGCCGTGTTTGTCGCACATCGTGCTCCTCGACGTAGAGCAACTACGACTGCGTCGCCCGATTCGCGACAAACCCAGCGGATACTTGCGCTTCGCCGCCCTCGCTACGAAACCCGGCGAGATATGCGGGCTGGCCCTATCAACAACGACGATTCTGGTATCGTTCTCGAGCAGAAAGTGAGGAACAGCAATGGCAAAGGTACTCGGCATCGGCGGAGTGTTTTTCAAGTCAGAGGATCCGGAGAAGCTCGGGGCGTGGTACCAGAAGTGGCTCGGGGTTCCGGTGGAGCACCCCTACGGGGCGAGCTTGAAACCTGGGGACATGCCGCCCGGCGGCATGACCGTATGGGCGCCGTTCTCGGCCTCGACAACCTACTTCGATCCTTCGACCAGGGACTTCATGTTCAATCTGGTGGTCGACGATCTCGACGGGGCCCTCGCCCAGGTCGCGGAGGGCGGCGCCGAGGTCGTGGGCGAGATCCAGGAGGAGGATTACGGCCGCTTCGGATGGTTCATCGACCCGGAGGGCAACAAGGTCGAGCTTTGGGAGCCGAAGGAAGGAGTCTGATTTCGAATTTCGAATTTCGAATTTTTCGCCCACTGGAAATGGAGGGAAAGGTGAATCTCAACTATTTGCTGATGATCGTCGGTGGGGTGCTGGTGGGTGTCGGCGCGTCGTTCACCGGGCTCGGCGGTGGGTTTCTGATCATCCCGCTGCTCCTGATTCTCGGCTACCCGGCGCAGAAGGCGGTCGGCACCTCGTTCCTGGCGATCGTGGTGATCTCGCTGTCGGCCCTGATCGCCCACAACAAGCTGGCGAACGTCGACTACAAGATCGGGCTGCTGCTCGGCGCCGGCGGGATCGTCGGCGCCCAGATCGGCGCCCGCCTCCTGGAGCACGTCTCCACGGCGAGCTTCAGGAGGATCTTCGCCGGTGTCCTGGTGTGTCTGGCGGGGTATTTGTTCTTTCAGAAGTAAAGGGTTAAGAGTTAAGAAGTTAAGAGTTAAGACCGCAACGGAGAAACCCGCGGACGCGTTTACCCTTAACTCTTTACCCTTAACCCTTAACGCGCCCGAGCGTCCCGCTCGGGCTGCCGCTGCTCCCCGTACCAATACTTCTTGGCGAAATCGTTCGTTGCGTTGGGCAACCGCATCACCAGTGGCACCAGGCGGAACAGATCGGTGAAGTAGTGCCAGTCGCCGTGGAGGTCGAACTTGCGGGTCGATGCCAGCGCCTTAAACGGGCGCAGCCGCGTCAGCCGCTGTCCGCGTTTTTGACCAACCCTCCGCAGATCCCACAAAAGCTGGATATCCTCGGCAAAGAAACGCCGCTCGTCGTAACCGCCGATCGTCAGAAAGTCCTCTCGTCTGCAAAAGACCACGCCCGTGTCCATGCGCAGGAGCCAGACCATCAGCATGAAGAGGGCGTAGGTCATGGCGATGCCGAGCGACCACCTCTCCATGCGGACACCGGTCGCGCCCGCGACCACGCGGCCGGTCGCCAACGAAGCCTCGATCGCGTTGAAGGTCTCGGGGTGGATCTCCGAATCCGCATCGATAAAGCACAGGACATCGCCCGTGGCGGCCGCGGCGCCGCCGTTGCGCACCGAAGCGATGCGGCGCTCCTCGACCCGCACAACCCGGCAGCCTCGCTCCCTCGCGAGGGCCGCGGTGTCGTCGGTCGATGCGTTGTCGGCCACGATCACCTCGACGGCTTCCGCGCCGTGCAGGCAGCGATCGCGCGCAACATCGACGCTGTCGAGCAGCCGCGGCAGCAGCTCGGCCTCGTTGTAGGCCGGAATCACGAGCGAGATGCGGGGAGTCCCATTCATCGTGCAGAACACCTATCAATCCATCGTAGCCGAAAATATTCGAGAACAGATTTGCGATGGAGGGCCGCTGAGGGTACATTGACGATCAGGAGGAGGGAACAATGCTCGACCACATCATCATCACCGTGAGCGATCTCTCCGCCAGCAAGGCGTTCTACGAGCAGGCTCTGGCGCCGCTCGGCTATCACGTGGTCATGGAGTTTGGCGAGGGCTGCGGCTTCGGGATTCTCGAAAAACCGGACTTCTTCGTTCAACAGGGAGATCCCGTGAGGCCGGCCATCCACCTCGCGTTCAACAGCCGTGACCGCGAGGCCGTCGATGCCTTCCACGCCGCGGCGCTGGCGGCGGGCGGGAAGGATAACGGCGCCCCTGGCCTGCGGCCGGACTACCACCCCAACTACTACGGCGCGTTTGTGTTCGACCCCGACGGCCACAACATCGAAGCGGTATGCCATCGACCCCAGTAACCCGTCCGATGCTGACCCGGCAACAGGCGCGGGATTTCTACGACCGTTTTGGCCGCAGACAGGACCGGCAGGCCTTCTACGAGCGCCGGGCCGTCGATCGACTGGTCGAGCTCGGCGACTTCGGTAGCGCGGAGGCCGTCGTCGAGTTCGGGTGCGGAACCGGCGCCTTCGCACAGCGCCTGATGGAATCGGAGCTGCCCGGTAACGCAACCTATGCCGGATTCGACCTCTCGGCGACGATGGCCGACCTGACCCGAAAACGGCTCAACCCGTTCGGGGCGCGGGTCTCGGTGACCCGAACCGACGGCCGGCCGCGAATACCAGTGTCTCCCGACTCGTGCGACCGATTCGTCAGCAATTACGTCCTCGATCTGCTGCCCAACCAGGACATCACCCGCACCCTCGAACAGGCATGGAAGGCGCTCCGGCACGACGGTCTGCTCTGCCTGACGAGCCTCACATTCGGGACGAACACTCTTTCGAGGTTGACGATCGCAGCCTGGCTGGCCCTCCACTCCCTGAGGCCTTCGCTGGTCGGCGGTTGCCGGCCGATTGCGCTCACCGAATTTCTCGGGCCGGCGTCATGGAAGGTCCTGCACTCGACCACCATCGTCGCCTTCGGAATCCCCTCCCAGATACTGGTCGCCCGACCCAGAGGCCATGGTCAGGATCAGAGTGGATCCCACACGCGCTTCGTCCCCCGAGAAGGCGGAGGACCGGACGATGAAGGTTGAGGACATCGAGAGCCGCGAGCTGATCACCCACCGTGGCGGCTGCCACTGCGGCAGGGTGCAGTTCGAAGTGGACGCGCCGGGGGAGCTCGAGGTCAAGCTCTGCAACTGCTCGATCTGCTCGATGACCGCCTATCTCCACCTCATCGTGCCCACCTCCCGATTCCGCCTCGTCCAGGGTGAGGAGGTTCTCGCTACCTACACCTTCAACACCGGGGTCGCGCAGCACCGCTTTTGCAGGGTCTGCGGCATCAAGTCCTTCTACATCCCGCGCTCCAACCCCGACGGAGTCAGCGTCAACGTGCGCTGTCTCGACCCGGAAACCGTTGCTCTGGTTCGCATTACCGACTTCGACGGACGCAACTGGGAAGAACACGCCGATGAGCTCAAACACTTTTCTCAGGACAGCGTATAATCCCTGCAGCCTAATCGTGGAGGGGACATGAGGGCACGGTGGTGCGTCATTCTCATTGTCGCAATAATGGTGGTGGTCACGTCCTGCGGTGACGGCGGACCCAACCTCCCGACCCAAAGCAAGGATTGGCTCGCCCTCTTCAAGCGGGTGACGCTGGCCGCGGACGAGCCCGGGCGCGCCGAGATCGAGATCGAGGTGCGGACCGGAGCGGACTTTTCGGAGCCCGCCCCTGACGGCACCAACGTCCGGGTGGAAACGACCCTCGGCACCTTTGTGGGCGGCGGCCGGCAAATCGAGACCGTGACCATCGGCGGTCGCGCCGTCGTCACCCTGGTCCTTCCCGGCGCCGCGCACCTGACGGTCATCGCCCGGACCCACGACGTCGAGGTGCGCCTGCCGATGGTCGTCACCGCCGACGGATCGCTGCAGCTCGGTCCCCCTTGAATCCCAATGAAGATCCTCCTCGCGGTCCTCGCCCTGATCGGGCTGCTCTATGCGCTGCATCGGATCACGGCTCGTGGAGAGCGGTCTCGAGACGTGTCGTGAGGTGGGTGAGCACGTCGTCGTCGTGCTCGGTCACGCCGATTACTACCCGCGATTCGGTTTCCGGTCGGCGGCCGAGTATGGCCTCCATTACCGGGGAACCGACTTCGACCCATTCTTCTTCGTCGCCGAGCTCGAGAACGGCGCACTCGAAGGGATCAGGGGCATGGTCGAGTATCTCCCCGAGCTTCTCAGGAGAGCGGGCTTTCGTTTCGACAATTCACGGCGAGGTGGTAGGGTCGGATGAATCTGATGTCGGCTCTTGTTCTGTCGACCGTTGCGGCCTCGTCCGTCACGCCGTCGGCCGAAGACCTCGGCCGGCTGCTGGTTTGGATCGCGGTGCCGGCAGCCGTCCTCGGCGCCGCCGCGGCTGCCCTCATCAAACGCGCCATCCTTTCCAAACCCAGATTCCGAAACCAGCGGCCAATGGCCCGGACCTTCGTCTGGATAGCTATCGCCGACATGGTGGCCTGGGGCGTTCTGTGGCCGGCGTTGCTCGTGGTCAGGATCCAGGGCGTGGTGGGCCAACGCGGTCTGTGGCTGATCGCTCTCCTGCTGGTGGTCGCCCTCGGCTACATCGCCAACCGCTACGGCTTCGGCAAGGCCTTCGACCCCGCTGTCGCCGGCAGCCTGCGCGGCACCCTGCTGGCGGAGCTCTTCACCATCCTGATGCCGGTGCTCAGCCTCGGTTTCGGGTTCCTGATCTTCTGGCTCCTGGGGGCCCTTGGCATCTGACCATAGCCAAAAGCCAGGAATAGAATCCGGTTTGTATTTGTCTCAACTCGTGACGAGAGGCTGGAGGTGGTATAACCCCTCCGCCGGGCGAAACGGGGGAGCGATTCCAGTGAGTAGAAACCAGAACAGCCAAGCCGGTGTCGACCGGCGCGATTTCATGCGAATGCTGGCCGGGAGCGCCGCAGCAGCCGGTGTAACCCTGCCCCTGGCATCCTGCAGCGGCGGTTCGTCCACCGACAAAAAGGTCATCGTCCTGGGCCTCGACGGCCTCGACCCGAAGATCCTCGGCGCGCTCATGGAGATGGGCCGGCTGCCCAACTTCAAGAAGCTCGCCGAGATGGGCTCGCTCAAGCCACTCGGCACCACAATGCCGGCCCTGAGTCCGGTCGCGTGGTCGAGCTTTATCACCGGCATGACCCCAGGTGGCCACGGTATCGCCGACTTCATCGCCCGCGATCCCGCGACCTACACACCGTTCTTCGCCATCTATGAAAATACCGAACCCGACATCAGCTTCAAAATAGGTGACGTCAACCTGCCCATCAAGGGCGGCGGTCCCAAGAACCTCCGCCGCGGCAAGCCGTTCTGGGCCTATCTCACCGAGCGCGACATCCCGGCCTGGATCTCGAAGATCCCGACCAATTTCCCGGTCGAGGAGACCGCCACCAAGGCCATCGCCGGCATGGGCACCCCGGACCTTGTCGACTCGTACGGGGTCTTCTCCTACTACACCTCGGACCCGTTCGAGGACTACCCGAACCTCGAGGGCGGCGAGGTGCTCTACGTCGACGTCAACAAGAACATCGTGCGCTCGAACCTCCTCGGGCCGGTCAACTCGTTGCGGACCCCGAAGGACACCAGCCGCGACCCCTACGCCAACACCACCAAGATCCCGTTCACCGTCTACCTCGACCCCAAGGCCGACGGCGCGCGCCTCGACATCCAGGGCCAGAGCATTCTCTTGAAGCGCGGCGAGTACTCACCCTGGGTCAAGGTATCCTTCGACCTGCTGCCGGTAATCGGTTCCGTCTCGGGCATCGCGCGCTTCCTCTTAAAGGGAATCGCACCGCACTTCCAGCTCTACGTGACCCCCATCAACATCGACCCCTCGGCGCAGGCCGCCCCGGTCACCTACCCGGCGGAGTTCGGGACCGAGATCGCCCGCGATATCGGCGCCTTCTGGACCAAGGGCCTGCCGTCGGACATGAAGGCCTTCGACCACAAGGTCATCAACGACGAGGAGTACGTCGGCCAGGCCGAGCTCATTCTCAAGGAGCGCATGGCGCTGTTTGACCACCAGTGGTCGCGCTTCGAAAGCGGTCTCTTCTACTTCTACGTCTCATCCACCGACCAGGACGTCCACATGCTGTGGCGCAACATGGATACAACCCACCCCAAGCACCACGAGGCGGATATCCGCTTTGCGGGTTGGATCCCCCACCTCTACGAGGAGATGGACAAGCTCGTCGGCAAGGTGCTTCCGGCGGTCGACGACAAGACCCTTGTCCTGATCTGTTCCGACCACGGCTTCGCCCAGTTCGCGCGCCAGTTCCACCTCAACACCTGGCTCCGCGACAACGGCTACCTGACCATCAAGCCCGAGGCGCTGAAGAAGGAGGAGACCTCCATCTTCGACGTCGACTGGAGCCAAACCGTCGCCTACGGCGTCGGCTTCAACGGCCTCTACATGAACCTGAAGGGCCGCGAGGGCCAGGGCATCGTGCCGCCGGAGAAGGTCGAAGAGATCACCGCGCGCCTCATCCGCGAGCTCGAAGCGATCACCGATCCCGAGACCGGGCAGCGCCCGATCGCCAAGGTCTACCGGCGTGAGGACATGTACGTCGGCCCGGCGACGCCGATGATGCCCGAGCTCCTGGTCGGCTACACCCCCGGTTACCGCAGCGCCTCGACCTCGGTGCTCGGCTCCACCGGCAAGCCCACCATCAACCTCAACCCGTGGGCGTGGTCGGGCGACCACTCCATGGCCCGCGATCTCGTGCCCGGCACCCTGCTCTCATCCCGCAAGGTCGGCAAGGCGAACCCCAACATCCTCGACCTGCCGGTGACCATCCTCGAGTTCTTCGGGGTGGAGAAGCCGGAGCAGATGGTGGGCAGCTCGATCTTCGGCGGCTGACGCCGCCTCGATCGAGAATTTCGGATTTCGGATTTCGGATTTCGGATTTGCCGCCCACCCATGCGGCAGGCGAGACGCCTGCGCCACAAACCTCACACATCATCCGTGGAACGATTGTGGGGCAGGCGTCTCGCCTGCCTCCTTCACACCAAGCGCTGATCGATATCGAGGTCAATCGCATCACCGATCTCCAATGTTGAGAAGTCGGGGTGATTCGGGTTGAGCATGAAGTTCGACTCGTGCGGCACGATGACGCTGGGGACCTCGAGGATGCAGGATCGCGTTGAACCGGCCCATTCATCTCCGATCCTTTGGAGTTCGAAAGGCGGCGGTGAGGACCTCCAGCTCTGCGGGAGTCCGACAGGGTCGATCGTTTTGACCAAGTCGCTTCCAAACGTCACAGGGAATATGGCGTAGAACGGGAGAACGGCCGACTCGGCATGTACCATTTGCTCCAATAAACCGAGCGAAGTGGTGGCCGATGTGTAAATCACGGCACGGCCGATGCTGTGCCACCTTCCACCGAAGAGGCGCGCGCCTTCGCCATCGAACGCGTTGGCCGCATACTCGTTCTTCACCACCCGCCAGGCGGTGATCTTCAACTGATGACCCCGTGCTCGATCCGACCAATCAGGTTTTCGACCTCTCGTGCGCCGATTTCCGTTCTTGCCATCTCGAACGGACTCACTCCGCCGAAAGCACGGTTGGGCCGCACTATCCACTCCTGCGCTCCTTCTGAATCACCTTCGAACAGTTCGATTGCTCGTGAAAAGACACGCGCCACTCTCACGAGCCGGTCAGATTCGTCCGGATTGAGCCGGCCTGCCTTCTTCCTTCGGGCGAGCGTGCGTTGGGTGATCAGGGCCGCGTCCCCGAGCTCTTTCGACGATACGCCCAGCTTCCGCTTGAGCCGTTCGAACGCCGCGTACGAAATTCCATCGTCGAGTCGTTTCATGAGCGCTGCGGTGTCGCACGACCGCAGGCCGAGCAGAGACAGGTACTCGTGTTGGCCGGACGTGGCGGTCGGCACCGTCGCTCCGTAGTTCACAGCGGCCTCGGACACGCGACGCTTCTTGGTTTCTCGTGAGTATGGCACGATCGCACCTCCTGCCATTTGTCATTAATCTATATGCCAAATGGCAGGTTGTCAAGAGTACTGAAAAATCAGGGCGGCCGACATTCCGAATTCCGAATTCTACTGAATATATCCCAAGCTCTTCAGCTGCTTCAGCGTGTCCTCGTCGAGGTCTTCCTCGGTGCGGAGCTTGGGGTCGAGGGACATCACGGCAACCATCTTCTCCCACGCCTCGAGGTGACGGATCATGACTCCGAGGCGATCGGCCTCGATTCCCGACAAGTTCTCGATCTCGAGCGGATCGAGGTTGAGGTCGTAGAGCTCGGCGCCCTCACCGCCGATGCCGCTGACCATCCCCATGCCTCCGAAGGCCACGAGGCGCTGTCCCCCGTACTGGGGTGACTCGCCGAAGGCCACGTAGGGTGGTTGGCCTGCGCCCTCGAGGATCGGCACCACGCTCGAGCCCTGGACACCGGCCGGGATGGGCTGGCCCGTGAGTTCCAGAATCGTCGGCATCAGGTCCACCACCTCGACGACCTTGGGCACCGAGCGAACATCGGCGCCGGCCGCGAAGCGAATGAAGACCGGCACGTGGCTCACCGGGGTGTAGAGCGATTCGCCGAAGAGGTCGCCGTGCTCCTGGAGGGCGAAGCCGTTGCTGCCGAGCACGACCAGGGTGGCGCGGTTGTCGAGGCCGAGGCTGCGAATTTCGGCGAGGAATCCCTCGAGCAGCGAATCGATGACCTGGATTCGGGCCGCGTACCAGGCGCGGGCCCAGTCGAGATCTTCCTCGTCGAAATCGACCGGCTGATCAGTGGTACGTGACGCCAGGACCTCGGCTACCCGTTGGGCCATGCCCTCGGGTTGGCCGGAGCCTTCGAGCAGGGCGTTCACCTTTTCGAGGGCGACATTGGACCAGCCGGCCAAGACGAGCAGGAAGTTCTCGTTGGCGTGCGCACGCATCCACTCGGTGGCCGCGGTACCCGGAGTGGCCGTCGTCTGATACGAGTCAAAGCCCTGCGCGAGACCGTAGTCGCTGCTGCCTGGAAGGCCCTCGACAAAAGCGGCTGTAGAGTAGCCGGCGGCACT
Source organism: Deltaproteobacteria bacterium (assembly GCA_049188105.1). Taxonomy (GTDB): domain Bacteria; phylum Acidobacteriota; class Thermoanaerobaculia; order Thermoanaerobaculales; family Sulfomarinibacteraceae; genus Sulfomarinibacter. Next base: position 9,964 of record JAIVTZ010000031.1, read on the forward strand.
GAGCACCTCGGCCAATGTTGTGGCCTCGTCGGCCATGGAGTCTCCCGGCATCCGCAGCCCGTTGGTGGTCGGATAGAGGCCGCTGAAAAGAGTGGCCAGCGACGGTTGGGACTGTGGGGCCTGTGCGAACGCCCACTCGAAGCGCACCGACTCGGCGGCAAGGGCGTCGAAGGCCGGCGTTCTGACCGGAGCTCCATAGCTGCCGAGTGCGTCGGCCCGCAGCCCATCCAGGGCGACGATGATGACCGGGTGGGCGCCGGCGACAACGGCCCCCTCCTCGGTCTTCTCACCGCCACAGGACATCAGTATTACGATCGCCAGACTGCAGACCGCACCAGCGGCCGCGAGGCGCCTTGCAAGGCTCTTCTGTTTCATTTTTGCAACACCCTCCCAGGGCCGGAGAGTTTAACACGAGGCCTCAGTCTGAAGTGTTGAGTTTTGAGTTTTGAGTTTTGAGTTTTCGCACCTCCTCCCGACGATATAGGAGTGAGAGGATGGCAAATCCGAAATCCGAAATCCGAAATCCGAAATCTTTACCGGGTGTGTGGACGGCATTCCGAATTCCGAATTCCGAATTCCGAATTCGAAATGCGCTACCATGCCGCGGACTCGCGAAATTCGCGAGCCGATTCAACACCCGACGAACGGAGAATGACATGCGCCGACTTCTATCCCTGACTCTGCTTCTTCCCATGATCGCGACCCTTGCCGGATGCGCCAAAGCCCCGGCCAGGGAGCCTCTCACCAACGGCCTCCTCCTGAGCCTCGCGGTGCTCGAGAGCGGGCCCTCCGGCCCGGTTCCGCAACCTGCACAGCTCGGCATCTTGACCAACGACGGCAACGGCTGGACCTACCGCTCGATCGATGATGACGACAGCAACGTCTTCCACAAAGCCATGTCCTTCACCCCGACCGGGGGCGAGCCCGGCATCCTCACCGCTGCGGGCACCATGGCGATGATCAAGATGTGGCATCCCGACGGCTCCTCGGAGACCCTGTGGGAGAAGGACTTCGGCGGCAAGTTCAGCCGCATGCGAGACATGGAGACGGCCGACGTCAACGGTGACGGCGTTGCCGACATCGTCGTCGCTACCCACGACCAGGGGGTTGTAGCGGTGCTCTACGGAGACTCGAGCGGCGGTTTTACCGTCGAAGAGCTCGACGCCGAGCCCAACACATTCGTCCACGAGATCGAGGTGGGCGACCTGAACGGCGACGGGGTTCCCGAGATCTACGCCACACCGAGCCTGCCCAACAAGCTCGACGGCACCCCGCAGCCGGGATTGGTCACCCGCTACGTGCCCGGGCTCGACGAGGAACGCACCGTGGTCGCCGACCTCGGTGACCGCCACGCCAAAGAGATCCTGGTTGAGGACGTGGATGGCGACGGCATCGACGAGCTCTACGTGTCGGTCGAGGCGGTGGCCGGCGGCCGGGTCGAGATCCTGCGCTTCGACGCCGACACCGACCCGACCCAGGGCATGCTCATCACCAGCCTCGATGATTCGCTGACTCGCTTCCTCACCGCGGGCGACGTGGACGGCGACGGCATCAAGGAGATGGTCGCGGCAGCCAGCAAGAGCGGGCTGTGGCTGCTGCGTCCCGGTGGCGACCCGCGTAGCGAGTGGTCGATCGAGTCGATCGACCGCAACTCGGGAGGTTTCGAGCACGCGGCCATCCTGACCGATCTCGACGGCGACGGCATCGACGAGCTCTACGTCGCCAACGACGACGAGGGTGAGGTCAACCGCTACATCTGGGTCGACGGCGAGCCGGTGCGCGAGCTGCTCTACACCCACCCCGAGGGGCTGTCGGGCTTTACCTGGAATATCATGCCGTGTCCTGTTTCCCTCATTCCTGCGGAATGAGCGCAACCGGAATTGAGTTTCGGCGCCGTGACCACGATTCCTGGGGCTCACGTCCCAGGCTGACTGTCTGTCGCCCTTTCAGGGCTTGACGGTTTGGACCATTCCTCATTTCCTGGGGCTCACGCCCCAGGCTAATTATCTGTCGCGCCTTCGGCGCTCAGCGAACCGCACATCTGCAACAGCGATTTTGCACGGAACAGTCGTCGGTGTGATGAGCCGCGAAGCGGCGGCAGATTCATAGCCTGGGGCGTGAGCCCCAGGTTTAACGACGAGAAAAATCAGGAAGCCGCGAAGCGGCGACAGACATCAGCTCTCTTCCTCGCCGAGGGTGACGGTGATGGTGAAGCGCTCGCCCTCGGGGGCATGG
>JAIVTZ010000032.1:0-12196 GCA_049188105.1 Deltaproteobacteria bacterium
GAGATCCCGGCCTTCGTCGGACGACGGCCGGGGACCGCTGGGCCGGGCCATCGCTCCGAACGCACGCGTTCGTCGCGGCGGCCCGACCCAGCGGCCTGCGCTCCGTGAGCGCAGGCCTCGCCACTCCCACCTTCATTTCATGATTGGGAGAAAAGCGCCTATCGTCCCAGTTGGGACCAGGTGAGGCGGAACCGACGCGCCCCCGGCGCGTCGGCCGGTTGGAAGCGCGGCTGCGACGAACGCTCGCGTTCGGAGCTGACGTGCTTCAAACCGGCGGTCGGCGATCGTCAGATCGCCGGCTGTTCCGCCGTCAATCTTCGGTACCCCGCATGAAGTCAGCGACAACCCCTTTGCGTCTTTGCGTTTCGTTCTGGGTGGGCGGCCTTTGTGTCTTCGTGTCTTCGTGCTTGCGACGTGCGCCGCGCCTCTGCGTTTCCTCTCTCTGTGTTCCTTCTCTGTGTCTCTGTGTCTCTGTGGTTCATCCGGTGAGCAGGCTGGCACGGAGACGGGCACGGGTCGGACAGGGACGCGGTATGATGCGCGTTGGAGGCGAACGATGCCAAAGCTCTGGATCTTGCGTGGGGCGCACGAGGCGCCCGGTTGGAATCAGCTCCGGAAGGCCTATGAGGACGAAAAGGTGGACATCATCCACCTCGACGCCAAGGTGTGGGCCATCATCGATGCCGAGGAGGCCCCGACCGCCTACGAGAACCTACGCGCCGAAGAACCGGCGGACGGAATGTACATCGACCCCAACGGCACGCCGCTGTTCCTGGTCGGCGGTTCGGTTGTGACCTCGGCCGAAGCCGTGGTCGAAGCCCTCGGCGAGGAGCCCCGGGGCATGCTGGAAGAGACGGGCGATGCCACCGCCGTCCTCGAACGCCTCGGCAAGGTCTATTGAGGGGGAACCGTGAAGCGATCTCTTTTCGTCTCGTTCCTGCTCGCCGTCATTGTCGGAGCTGCCGGCCCGGCCGATGCGCAGACCCCCGAGTGGCGGCTCGGCGGTCGCGTCCTGTGGGTGAGCATCGATACGACCAGCGGCGAGCTCGGCGCCACCGGCAGCCGCCTCGATCTCGGCTCCGGGCCGGGTCTCGAGTTCGACGCCACGGTGATGTTCTCGGATCTCATCGGCCTCGAGCTTTCGGTCGGCGCCTCGAGCCACCGTCTCAACCTGGTCGGCGGCGACTGGGACGGCATCGACGGGGGGCGGGTGTGTCTGGTGCCGCTGACCGCCCTCGTCCAGTATCACGTGCAGGTGTACGGGCCGTGGGATCCCTACTTCGGGCTCGGCATTACCTGGATCGGTGGGTACTCCAACCTCTCGAGCGAGCTCCAAGACGTCGGCGTCGAGGATATCAAGCTCAAGGGGGGCGCCGGCTTCGCGGCCCAGGCCGGGGTCAACTACCAGATGAACACCCGCTGGTACGCCAACCTCGATATCAGCTACCTCGGAGCGTCGCTCGACGCGACCGTGAGAACCGACGAGGGAGATCTCCCGACGGTGAAGCTCGACATCAAACCGTGGGTGTTCGCCGTCGGCTTCGGCTACAAATTCTGACCAGCTTCCTGCTGCGGGCGGCGATTCAACCGACGTGGCAGCGGGCCCTGAACGACCCGCCTACGGTTCCTGTCAACGCCTCCGCCCACGACCCGCCCTCAATGTCACAACTCACTCTGATTTGTCCCGGTGCGATGAGCTAATACCTAATACCTAACAGCTAATACCTTCTACTGCGCCACCGGCTCATCGACAAAGTCATCCGGGTCGAGATCGTCGCCGACGCCGGCCTTCTCCATCTGCTCGCGCACCATCTGCATGTGCTCGACCTCTTCCTGGCGGAGCTCGGTAAAGAGCTCCCGAACCTCGGGGTCCTCGACCTCGGGGAGGGCGCCGTCGAAGAACTCGAACGCCTTGGTTTCAGCCGCGAGTGCTACGTCGAGGGCGTCCTGGAGGCTCATGAAGGTCTTGGTGACCTCGAACGCCGGCGCCTCTACATCCCACAACATGGAGCGATCGACCGAGGCTGGCTCGTCGCTGAAGAGCTGCTTGCGCTTGGCCCGTAGCTCGTCGCCGTGCTTGGCCTCACAGGTCGCCATGAACCGGAAGAAGCCGGCCGCATCCTTGGTGTTGTGATACTCGAGGTTGTCGGCCAGCTCACAGTACCGCTCCTCCGCCTCGTCCTCCACGAGGATCGCGAGGTCGAGGGCGTCCCTGATTGACAGATCCGCGAACTCAATGTCTGCACTCATAATCCGATCAACCCCCTCGGACGGCCGGTGTATTCCCAGCCGGCCGCTTCCCTGCCGGGATGTTCGCCGACGCGAGTCGGGCCATGATCTCCTCGACGCTGCACCCCGTCAACACGGCGACCTTGTCCTGCGACGAGGCGCCGGCAACGATCTCCACCCGCCGGCGCTGAAGGCCGAGAGCATCCGACAACAGTCGGATCACTGCCGCGTTGGCCCGGCCCTTCTCCGGCGCCGCGCTGACCTCGAGCTTGAGCGCGCCCCCATATGCGCCGATGAGACGTTGGTGACGGCCGCCCGGCTTGACCCGCAGCCGCAGGCGAACGCCGTCCCCCGTCTGGAAGATCTCGACCCTTTCGCTCACCCGAGGATCACGCCCCGTTCGGAGCTCGTTATGAACTCGAGAACGAGATCAACCTCCTGCTGGCCGCCGAGCTCTTTTTCGATGCGCTCGATGGCCTGCGAGGTGTTGAGCTTCGGGTTGTGCAGCAGCCGCCACATCTGCTTGAGCGCCTTCTGGCTCTCCACCGAGAAACCCTTGCGGTCGAGACCGATGGTGTTCGGGCCGTAGCATTTGGCGGGGCGGTTGCCGACCGTGCTCATGAATGGGAGGCAGTCCTTGCTGGCCGCGGTGAAGCCGCCCAGGAACGCATGGGTGCCGACCCGGCTGAACTGGTGAATGGCCGAGAACGCTCCGATGGTCGCAAAGTCGGCCACATCCACGTGACCCGCGAGAGTGGCGCCGTTGGCGAAAACGGTCTGCGAGCCGACATTGCAATCGTGGGCGATGTGAGCGTAGGCCATGAAGAGGCTCTTGTCGGCGATCGTGGTGATTCCCCCACCGCCCGGGGTTCCCCGGTGCAGGGTGACGAACTCGCGGATGACGTTGTCATCGCCGATCTCCAGACGAGTCGCTTCACCCGCGTACTTGAGGTCCTGGGGCGGCGCGCCGACCGAGCAGTGACTCTCGAAGCGGTTGCGGGCGCCGACCGTCGTGCCGGTGCCGAAGCGGCAGAACGGCCCGATCTCGCAGTCCGGTCCGATCTCCACGCCGGCTTCGATGACGGTGTACGGCCCTACCAAAATGCCGTCGGCGAGCACGGCCGCAGAATCGACAACGGCGGTAGCGTGAATCTTCGCGCCCATCAGCGGTCCGCCAGTGCCGACATCATCTCCGCCTCGCACACCACCACACCGTCGACCAACGCCCGCCCGCGGATCTTGGCAAAGGTGCTTCGCTTGGCCACCAACTCGACCTCGAAGATGAGCTGGTCGCCGGGCACCACCGGTTTACGGAACCGGCATTTGTCAATCCCGGTGAAATAGATGAGCTTGCCCTCGCGGTCGTCCATCTGACTGAAGAGTAAGAACCCTCCGGCTTGCGCCATGGCCTCGACGATCAGGACGCCCGGCATCACCGGTACTCCTGGAAAGTGACCCAGAAAGTGGGGCTCGTTGATGGTCACGTTCTTGACCGCGCGGATCGTCTTCTCGTCCATCTCCAGCACCCGGTCGATGAGCAGGATCGGGTAGCGATGCGGCATCACCGCGAGAATTTCGGAAATGTCATTCATATATCAGACTCCTCCAGCTCGGAAAGCCGCGCTTCGAGCTCCTTTACCTTCCGGCGAAGCCCGCCAAGGCGCTGCACGTTAGCCTGAGTACTCAACCACTCTCGGTGGGGACGCCCAGGAAAGCCCGAAAGGGTGACCCCGTCCGGCACGTCTTTGATGGCCACCGCCCGCGCCGACAAGACCACGCCGTTGCCGATGGAGAGGTGGCCCGAACAGCCCGACTGGCCGGCAAAGACGGTGTGATGACCGATGCGGCACGAGCCCGAGATTCCTACCTGCGCGACCACCAGGCAGTACTCACCGATCTGCACGTTATGGGCGATCTGCACCAGGTTGTCTACCTTGGTGCCTCGTCCGATGCGGGTCTCGCCGAGGGCCGCGCGGTCGATGCACACGTTGGCCCCCAGCTCCACGTCGTCCTCGAGGACGACGATGCCCACCTGGGGCACCTTGTGGTGGACGCCGTCGACGGTGGCGAATCCGAAACCGTCCGATCCGAGCACCGTGCCGGAGTGGATGATGCAACGGTCGCCCACCGTGCAGCCGTCCTCGATCACGACCCTCGGATGGACGACGCAGTCGGCGCCCACGACGACCTCGCGGCCGAGCACACACCCCGGACCGACGACACTGCGCTCCCCAATCCTGGCGCCCGCCCCCACCGAGACAAGCGGACCGACGCTCGCCCCGTCGCCCAGATCCACGTCGTCAGCCACCACCGCTGACGGGTGGACGCCGGGCTCCGGCGGTTCGGGCGGGTAGAAGAGCTCCAGCGCGTGCGCGAGCGCGAGATAGGGTTCCGGGCACACGAGCAGGTTGCGATCCGGAAGCACGGCGGGGTCGGCGACCAGGATCGCGCCGGCCGCAGACGACCGGGCCTCCTCGACGTACTTCGGGTTGTGGAGGAAGCTCAGATGCTCCCCGCCCGCCGTGTCCAGGGGCCGCACACCGCACAGCTCGTGACCCCCGTCACCCACGACCTCCGCGTCAAGCTTGCCGGCCAGGTGGGCAAGCGTGATGAAGCTTGTCACTGAGCCGTGTTGAACCGTCGGATCACGTCGTCGGTGATGTCGACGGCCTCGTCGGCGTAGACCAGACCGGACTGGAACTTGTTGAAGATCAACGTGATCCCCTCTTCCATACCGATCTGGTTGATGATCGGCAGGATCCGTTCCTCGAGCCCGCCGAGCTCCCGGCGCCGCACCTCGTCGAGCTCACGCTTGGCGTCATCCTCGAAGCGGCGGATGGCGATATTCTTGTCCTCGAGCTCTTTGCTCATCTCCGCCATCCGCTCTTCGGATACGGTGAAGCGCTGCTTGTTGTACTGGTCCTGGAGGGTCGCCATCTCCTGTTGCATGGCCTGGCCCTCCTGGATCTTGGCGTCGGAGATGGCCTTCAACTTCTGGATCGCTTCCTTGCCAGGATCGGACTCGGCGACCACGCGCTGAACGTCGATCACAGCCACCTTGGACTGCGCCGCGGCCGGCAGCGCCGCCACCATGACGAGTGCGGCCACCGCCGCGGTACGAATTATCGAACGATACATGTTTTTATCCTCCAATTGGTCTCCGAGTTCTAAAATGTCGTTCCGATCGAAAACTGGAAGTCGCTGTCCTTCTCGTCAAAGAACGGATCAAGGTTGATTCCGTAAATGAACCTGATCGGCGCCTGGAAGATCGGCAGGAAAATTCTCATCTCGATACCGGTGGTCCGCCGCCACAGGCTGAAATCCCAACCCTGCTCCTCGTGGTAGGTGTTGCCCGCGTCGAAGAAGAGCACCAGCTTTACCGGCCCACCGACCCTGAACTGGTACTCGAAGTTGACCTGCCAATAACGATCGCCGCCCTCTCGCGAGCCTCCCTCCGAGAGAAAGTACCGGCCCTCCTCGGTTCGAGGCAGCACCGAGTAGTAGGGCAGGCCACGCAACGAGCGGTCACCCCCGAGGCGGTAGCGCTCGAAGATCGGAATCTCCGAGTCGTTGTAGGTGAGGAACTGGCCGGCCTCACCGTGGTAGGCCCAGGTGCTGCGCTTGCCCCACGGGATGAACTGCGTTATCCCGATCTCCGGCCGGAAATAGTCGAAGTCGCCGCCCATTATCCCGCCGGCCATCCGCAACCGCCCGAAAAAGGACGAACCACGGTTTGGGTCGAACGGGTCGTCGCGGCTGTCGCGGTTATAGCCCGGCGTAAAAGAATGGGTCTTTCCGGTAAAGGTCTCGAAGGCGCGGTCGAAGGTCGCCCCGTCGATCGGTGGGATATCGACCGGCCGGTCGTGGCCCGCCGTCGGATCGCCCGCAGCGCCGGAACGGGTGACCACAAACCTCGAGAAGTCGTCCTGGAAGGCGAGCAGCCCGGACACCGAGGCAAAGGGGCTGACACCGAGTCCCATCGAAATCGTGACACCCCTGGTCCTGCGCTGGTAGTCCGAAAACCCCACATTGGCCGTCTCGATGCTGGTCTGGAATATCGAGCCGCCGAGGAGGATGCGTCGATCGAGGAAGTACGGCTCGGTGTACGAAAGCGAGTACATATCGGTACGCCGTCCCACCTGAAGCGATATGCCGAGCGTGTTGCCGCGGCCGAGGAAGTTCCGGGTGTTGAACTGCCCCTGGACGAAGAACCCGTCCAACTCCGAGAAACCGGCGCCGAACTGCACGTCGTTGCGGCCGACCTCGTTGCCCTTGACGTCGACGTTGACCTTTTGGTTCTCGTCGTCGAAGTCGAACTCGAGGGGCTCCTCTTCGAGCTTCCAGTATCCGAGCGCGTTAACCTTGAAGACGGAGGCTCTGAAGAGGGCCATGTTCATGTACTGGCCCTCTGCGATCCGGAACTCGCGCCTCAGAACCTTGTCTCGGGTCGTTGTGTTGCCGATGAACTCCAGTCGCCCAAGCCGGAATCGCTCACCCTCGAAGATATCGATCGTGACGTCGACGATTCGCTCCTCGCCCTCGCGCCGCGCCCAGGTTTCGTTGGTGTAGGCATAGACGTAGCCAGTGTTGTGATACCCGTCGCGGACTTTCTCCATTCCTTCGTCGATCGCCTTGCGGTTGTAGGTCTCTCCCTCCTGGACAGCGAAAATTCTCCGCAACCCCTCCGCCTTGAAGATCTCCGCCCCCTCGACCGAGAACGATCCCAGGACGTACGGGTCGCCTTCCTCAATGGGGACGGTGATGTGCATCTTGTACTTTTTCTTCTTCAGGGTCGCCGCATCCGGTTTCTTTGCAACCAGGTCGATTATCGGCTCGCCGATCTTGACGTCGATGTAGCCGCGGTTGCCGTAGAAGGTTCGGAGGTTGTCGCGATCCTCGTCCCACGACTCCTTGGTGTAGACGATCTTGTCGCCGAACATGTTCCGGAGGCTCTTCTGCTTTGTCTTCTTGAAAACGCCACGAAGCTTCGAATCCGAAAACACCTCGTTCCCGGCAAAGTCGATGGAGGCGATCTTCACCTTGCCTCCTTCGTCGATGGTGTACACGACCTTCTTCTTGCTCGACGAAATATCCTCGATCTGGAAGCTGATCTGCGCCGATCGGAATCCAGAGGCGTCGTAGACCTCCTTGATGGCCGTCTCGATCCGCCGCAGCTGAGCCATCTTCAGGGGCACATTGCGAGGGATTTCGATCCCGTGTTCGTCGAGCTTGTCCTTGAGATCCGTCGTCTTGATCTTCTTGTTGCCCTCAAAATCGACCCTGGTCACGAACGGCCTCTCCTTGACTACGACGTAGAGGGTGACCGTGCCGTCACCGTGATCCTCGACCTCGAGGCGAATCTCTTCGAAGAGTCCCGAGTCCCACAATCGGCGATAGCCGTCAGTGGCATACTCGAGGTCCAATGGGTCCTCGGGCTCCAGCCCCAGGTAGTACGACACGGTGTCGACCGTCAGCGTGATGCCGCCCTCGACTACGATGTCGCGGATGATCAGGTCGTCCGCCGCCGTGACGGCGGCCGCAACCATCACCAGCAAGGACACGAGTGCGAAACGTACGACCGTCAAGCGCCCTGCCCCTGGGTCACAACGTCTTTGTCCTTGGCATCCACGACCGGTCGGCCCTCCTCAATCCACATGCGAAGAGCGATCTCGTCGCTGCTTCGATTCTGGATGAGGTAATCAGCCACCGCATCCTCGACCCATAGCTTGACCAGCCGACGCAGGGGGCGCGCGCCCGCCTGCGGGTCCACGCCGCACTGTTCGAGAAGCCAACCCGCCACCGCCGGCGAATACTCGATGGTGACATTTTTTCTGACCAGCACGTCCGCCGTCTCGCCGAGCAAGAGGCGCGCCACCTCGAGCATGCTGTCCCGGTCGAGCGAGTCGAAGACGATCACCTCATCCAACCGATTGATGAACTCCGGCGGGAAATGGCGGCGAAGCTCGCGATCGACGAGCTCGCGCATCTGCGACGACTCGACGCCCCCGCCATCGCTGCCGAAACCGACCCCGTCCCCCTCCACCAGCTCGCGACTGCCAAGATTGGAGGTCATGATGATCAGGGTGTTCGTGAAGTCGATTACGTTACCGTAGTTGTCGGTCAGACGACCGTCCTCGAGAACTTGCAGCAGCAGGTTGTAGACATCCGGGTGTGCCTTCTCGACCTCGTCGAGCAGAACCACCGAGTAGGGGTTGCGGCGGACCTGCTCGGACAGCTGGCCGCCCTCCTCGAAGCCGACGTACCCGGGCGGCGAGCCGATAAGCCTCGACACGGTGTGCTTCTCCATGTACTCCGACATGTCGAAGCGAACCAGCCGGCGGGGATCCTGGAAGAGAAAGCTCGCGAGCTGCCGCGCGACCTCGGTCTTGCCGACGCCCGAAGGTCCGAGAAATATGAACGAGCCGATGGGCCGGTCGGGGCTGGTCACCCCGAGACGGCTGCGGCGGATGGCCCTGGCCATGGCCTTGATGGCATCGTCCTGGCCGACCACGCGCTGGCGCAGGATCTCCTCCATCCGTTGCAGCCTCTCCGCCTCGTCCTCTCCGATGGCGCTGACCGGAATACCGGTCCACGACGCCACCACGTCCTCGACGTCGGCGCGGCCCACCACCACCCTCTCGGGCGGTTCCTCGGCGTGGGTCGTCTCGAGCATCTCGAGCTCCTCGCGCAACCGCAACTCCTCCTCTCGGAGGTCCACTGCAAGCTCGAAGTCCTTGCGCGAGATGGCATCCTTCATACGCGCCACCACGCCGCGGATCTCGTGCTGCACCCGGCGCAGCGACGAGGTCGAGGAGATCTGGCGCAGCTTGACTCGTGCGCCCGCCTCATCGAGCACGTCGATGGCCTTGTCCGGAAATGCTCGATCGGTGATGTAGCGTCCGGCGTGGGTGACCGCTACCTTGATGGCGTTGTCCGAGTAGCGGACGCCGTGGAAATCCTCGTAGCGGCTCTGAACGCCCTCGAGAATTTTGATCGTCTCATCCTCGGTCGGCTGACGGATGTTGACCGCCTGGAAGCGTCGCGACAATGCCCTGTCCTTCTCGACGTACTTCCGATACTCGCGGACCGTCGTTGCGCCTATGCATGTGATCTCGCCTCGCGACAGCGCAGGCTTGATGATATTTGCCGCATCGAGAGACCCTTCGGCCGAACCGGTGCCGATCAGGGAGTGGATCTCGTCGAGGAATACGATGACCTCGGGGTGATCCTGGAGCTCCTTCAAGACGCCCTTCAACCGTTCCTCGAACTGGCCGCGGTATTTCGTGCCCGCGACCAGCAGTGACAGGTCGAGGGCGAGAATGCGCCGATCGGCGAGTAGCATCGGCACCGAACCGTCGACGATGCGGGATGCCAGCCCCTCGACGATAGCCGTTTTGCCCACCCCTGACTCGCCAAGCAGCAGCGGGTTGTTCTTGGTCCGCCGGCTGAGGATCTGAACCATCCTCTCGACTTCCTGTTCACGACCGATGAGGGGATCGAATCCTCCCTCGGCTGCAATCATCGTGAGGTCGCGCGAGTACTCGACGATGAGGGGAGTCGCCTGAGCCGACGCCTCGGCTTCGAGCTCGCGGCTATGACGCTCGACTTCCTCGCGTAGCTGGAAGAGATCGAGTCCGCGGGAACCGAGATACCCGGCCGCTGCCGATCCCTCGACCCTCAAAAGACCGAGCACCAAATGCTCTGAGTCGACGCTCGCATGGCCCATGCTCTCCGCCTCGTGGACGGCAAAGGCGAGAGCCTTCTTACTCTCCTCGGCCAGCGGGAGGTCGGGGGAGGTGCTGACCCTCTCCAGGGCCACTCGGTCTCCGAGAAGCTCCTCGCGGAGCTCCCGCGCGTCGATGCCCCTCTCTTCGAGAAGCCGATTGAAGGCCGGATCAGCCTCGCGCAGCATCCCGAGGAGAACATGCTGGGTTGCGATCGACCGGCTGCTCGACCTGCTCGCCTCGTAGCGAGCAAAGAACAGGCTGCGCCTGACGTGTTCGTTGAATCGTTCAAACATATTCGAAAGGTTGGCCCGCAGGAGCGAGGCGGAAGGTGCCATCGCACATGCGGGCAAGCTCTTCATCGTGAGTCACTATAATTGATGTCAAACCTGCCAGCAAATGCAGCTCGCGGACGAGATCGAAGACCTGCTCGGAGTTCTCCCGATCGAGGTTGCCGGTGGGCTCGTCCGCGAGCAGCAACCTCGGCTTCATCGCCAGCGCCCGCGCAACCGCTACCCGCTGCTGCTCGCCGCCCGACAATTGGTCCGGAAAATGGTGCGCTCGACCAGAGAGCGAGACCGCCTCCAGCAGCTCATCGGCGCGGGCGCGAGCGACAGCAGCCCCCTTTCCGGCGATCCGCAGCGGCAGGGCGATGTTGTCGCGCGCATCGAGCTCGTCAAGCAGATAGTGGTGCTGAAAGACAAAACCGATCATCCGGTTGCGCAGGTGGGCGCGGGCCTCTCCATCAAAAAGCCCAACATCATCGCCATCGAGCGTCAGGCGCCCGTCGTCGGGCCGATCGAGCAGGCCGATGATGTGAAGCAGCGTGCTCTTCCCAACCCCGGATGGTCCCACCACCGCCAGAAGCTGGCCTTTCGGGACATCCAGATCGAGGCCACTGAGCACCTCAACCCGGGTGCTGCCGACGCCAAAGCCCTTGCTCACTCCATGCAGCTCCACAAGAGCGCGCTCACTCATAGCGAAGCCCCTCTGCCGGTTCCCGCCGGGCGATCATCCGCGACGGGAGCCACGACGCGGCGGCGGCCAGGGCCAGGGCCACCGCCATCACCAACGCCACCATGGCGGGTTCGACCTTGAACGGCACCGACGACACCACGAAGACCCCTCGCGGCAGCGACAGCGCCCCGGTGCGGTCCAACGTCATCGCGACCGCCACACCGAGGACGGCGCCCACCGTCGATCCCACCATCCCGATCCCCACCCCGAGGAGGAGAAAGAGCCTCCGCAGCGCGGCCGGCGGCAGGCCGATGCCGGCGAGCACCGAGAGATCGATGCGCTTCTCCGCCGCCACCATGGCCACGTTGCACAGCAGGTTGAGGGCTGCAACCACCAGCATCAGGCCGACGGCCACGAAGATGATCACCCGCTCGAGCGCAAGGGCCAGGAGGAGGGGTCGGTGCAGCTCATCCAGGTCCTGGATACGCACACCTTCACCGGCAAGCGCCGTCCGCACCCTGGCGCCCAGACGCCACGGATCGGAGGGATCGCGGAGCTCGATCATCTCGACCACCGGCATGCCCCACAACAGTCGCTGGGCCAGCTCCAGCGGCAGGCTCACCGAGCCCGTTTCGGCCCCCGGCTCGGGCGCCTGCACGCCGGCGACCTCGGTGCGAATCCGCACCGGTAGCGGCCCCATCGGCGTCAACCGTTGGCGAGGCGAGATCACCTGCACCTCGTCTCCAACGCCGACCCCCAGTCGCGCCGCAAGAATCCGGTCAATGCCGACGTCGAGAGCGTCAGACCGGCCGGCCACAGATGCCGGAACGGCATCTGTGAGCGACGAAACGAGGCACGTTCCACGAACCACCTGTACCAATTCCACCTGGGGGAGCTTTGCTTGCAAGACCGAGGCCAACCTCGCTGGATCAGCGAGCCGGCGCCCGTCGACGGGAACTACGCGCGCGTGGGCCGCCCTGGCGACAATCTCCTCCCGGATGCTCGACTGGAAACCCTCGAGAAGGGCAAGGGTTACCACCAGCGCCAGCACGCCGAGACCCAGACCAGCCATCGAGATCAGCGTCACGGTGGCGACATGGGTGCGCCGCCGCAAGCCAATCAGGTACCGCCGGGCCAGATGGAGCTCAGCAGACATCTCACTCTCGCGGCCGAAGCTGCGGGAAGAGAATGGCGTCTCGGATCGACTGCCGACCGGTCAGCAGCATGATGAGACGGTCGATGCCGATGCCCTCACCGCCCGTCGGCGGCATGCCGTGCTCGATGGC
>JAIVTZ010000033.1:0-11767 GCA_049188105.1 Deltaproteobacteria bacterium
CACCTTCTTCTTCTTCAGGTGCCGGATGCTGTTCGACCGGCATTTCGGACATGAGCGCTCCACATCCTCACCTTTCACCACTTTTTCCTGGTACTCGTGCCCGCACATCATGCACTTGAAGTCACCGGTGGTCACGGTTGCCATGCTTCAACCTCTTCCCTTGTTCTTTTTTCGCTCGTGGTTTTTCCCCGCAATCACTCGCCGAGAGTGAAGATCGCTGCTGGGAAAACCACGGGCGAAAAAAGAAGACATGGTTAACCTCAGGTCGACGCCGCCGTTGCGGCGTCGGCCGTCTTCTTGTCAGCTCGTTTCTTTTTCGGCTTCGGCTTCAACGCCTCCCTGGCGTGCGCTATCTCATCCGCCGTGACCTTCTGCCTGAGCTCCTCCATCTGCCGCATCACCTTGGCGAACTTCTGGCCCTCGGCGGCCGAGATCCACTCCAACTGCAGCCGCTCGGGGCGCACCCCGGCCCTCTCGAGCTTGTTCCACAGCTTCTGTACCCGCTTGACGGTCTGCCGGTTGGCGTCGATGTAGTGACAGTCGGCGTAGTGGCAGCCGGAGACCAGCACCACCGGGGCGCCGCAGCGGAAGGCCTCGAGCACCATCTCCTCCGACACCCGCGCCGAGCACATTGTTCGGATCACGCGGTTGCTTGAAGGGTACTGGATGCGCGAGATCCCGGCCATGTCACCGCCGGCGTAGGAGCACCAGTTGCAGGCGAAACCGAAGACCTTGTCCTCCGGATTTTCCGCGAGGATCGCGCGCACCTGGGCGATCAGTTGATCGTCGGTGAAGTGGCGCATGGTGATGGCGCCGAAGAGGCAGGTGGCGCCGCAGGCGCCGCAGCCGGCGCAGGCTGCCTCGACGACAGCCGCCACTTCGCCCTTTTGCCACGTGATGGCGCCATAGGGGCAGACCTTGGCGCAGAGACCGCACTTGGTACAGGCCTCGGAGTCGATGACGCTGGTGATCGCCTCGATCTTGATCTCACCGGCGTTGAGCAGCGCTCCGGCTCGCGATGACGCCGCCCCCGCCTGACACACCGAGTCCTTGATGTCCTTGGGCGACTCACAAAAACCTGCAAAGTAGACCCCGCGCGTCGGCGCATCCACCGGCTTGAGCTTGGGATGGGACTCCATGAAGAAACCGTCAGAGGTCTTGGACAGGGTCAACATGCTCGCTATCTTGTCGCGGTCCGCCGAGGGTATGACCCCCACCGACAGCACGACCATGTCGAGCTCGTGGCGCTCGAGCTCGCCGGAGGTGGTGTTCTCGACGGTGACGATGAGGCCCTGTGTGTCCGGATCCTCTTCGATGTCGCCGGGCAGACCGCGGATATATCGGGTCCCCGCCTCCTTGGAGCGCTGGAACATGTCTTCGAAGCTCTTGCCGAAAGCTCGGATGTCCTGATAGAAGACCGAGTTCTGGGTGTCCGGGTAGTGGTCCGCCAGCAGGAGAGTGTCCTTGATCGTGTTCATGCAGCAGATGTTCGAACAGTAGGGCCTGCCGATCTTCGGGTTACGGGAACCGACACACTGGATGAAACCGATCTTCTTGGGACGCTCCTTATCCGAGGGGCGCACGAAGTGGCCGTCGGTGGGCCCGCCGGCGCAGATCAGGCGCTCGAACTCCATCGAGGTGATGACGTTCTCGAACCGGGTGTAGCCATACTCGTCCATCTCGGTCGGGTCATAGACGTCGAGACCGGTGGCGACGATGATCGCGCCCACGTCGCGGGTCACTACCTCGCCCGGATCGTCGTAGTCGATGGCCTCCTTTTCACAGACCTCCGCGCACTTGCCGCAAGCGATGGGGTTGATGCCCAGACAGTCGTCCATGTTGAGGATGTAGGAGCATGGAACCGCCTGCGGAAACGGGATGTAGATCGCCTTACGCGATGAAAACCCCATCTGGAACTCGTCCGGCACCACCACCGGACAGACGGCGGCGCACTCGTTGCAGGCGTTACACAGCTCGGGGTCCACATAGCGCGGTTTCTTACGGATCGTGACCGTGAAGTTGCCGATATAGCCGGAAACCTGCTCTACCTCGGAGTGCGTCAGGAGCTCGATACGTGGATGCCGACCGGCATCGATGGCCTTAGGGCCGAGAATTCATATCGAGCAGTCCATCGTGGGATAGGTCTTGTCGAGCTGCGCCATGATCCCACCGATGGACGCCTTTTTCTCGACCAGGGTCACCTCGTGGCCCTGATCGGCCAACTCGAGCGCGGCCTCGATTCCGGCGATCCCGCCGCCGATGACCAACGCCCTCTTTGTGACGGGCACAGCGAGCTCCTCCTGCTCCTGCAGGAAGCGCGCCCGCGCCACCGCGCTCGCCACCAGATCCTTGGCCTTGGCGGTCGCCCCGTCCCAGTCTCCCGGGTGAACCCAGGAGCAGTGCTCGCGGAGGTTGGCCATCTCCATCAGATAGGGGTTGAGCCCGGCGTCCAGGACGCACTGACGGAAGGTGGGCTCGTGCTGCCGCGGGGTGCACGACGCCACCACCACCCGGTTCAGCTTGTGTTCCCGGACGGCGTTCTTGATCTCGTTCTGACCGGGGTCGGCGCAGGTGTACTTGTTGCGAACCGCGCACACCACGTCCGGCAGGGTCATTGCGAACTCAGTCACCGCCGCGCAGTCCACCGCACCCGCGATGTTGAGGCCGCAGTCGCAGACAAACACGCCTATTCGGAGCTCGTCAACCGTGTCGAGAGTAGCCATACACGCTCTCCCTTTCAGTTACGCCAGTGCCGACGCGACCACCTCGGCCACGTCGCGCATTTCGATCGAAATCTCGGACTCGAAATTGGGGTCTTTCATCGCACAACGAAAGTGGATCTGACACTTGGGGCAGGCGGTCACCAGAACCTCGGCCCCGGTCGCCCGTGCCTCGCGCAGGCGGTCGATCTGGATTTTCTTGGCGAAGCGGTCACAGTTGCCCCAGGTGCCACCGGCACAGCAGGCGGCGTTGTGGTGGCTGGATCGCATTTCCTCGAGCTCGAGCCCGGGGATGGCCGCCAGCACCTTTCGCGGCGCGTCGTAGACACCCATGTGGCGGCCGAGGCGGCAGGGATCCTGGTACGTGACCCGGCTCGCACCGTTGGCCTCGAACCGGAGATCGTCGAGGCGCTCGGCGAGCAGCTCGGTCAGATGCACGACCTGGGGGGCGCGACCTTCGAAGAAAGGTTCGTAGTCCATCTTCCACGTCCGCGCGCACTCGGCACAGGGAGTCACCACCATCCATGCGCCGCTCGAACGCACCAGGTCGACATTGTGGCGCGCCAGGGCTTCGAAGCTCTTCCGATCGCCGTTCCACAGCAGATCGTGGCCGCAGCACCGCTCCTCGGGTGAAACCACCGGTGTGATTCCAAGGTGATTCAGTATTCGGACGGTCGCCTTGGTTCCCTCCACGGTCTTCAAACCGAACTCGGGAAAGAAGGCGTCGTAATAGCCCGTGCAACCAGTCCACAGAAAGATCTCGCCCTCTTTGGGTTCGGTCTTGAGGTCATCGGTGAGCCAACCGAGGCGATCCTGTTGGGTCCCGCCCTTGGCCATCATCCGCATCACCGACTGCAGGGCGCCGCCGTGCGGGCACTCGGGCTCGATCTTGGCATCGAACGCCGCCTCGCGCAGTTGCCGCACGAGCTTGGTGTAGCTCACCTCCGCCGGACAGCGCACCTCGCAGAGGCTGCACGTCAGACAGGAGAAGAGGGTGTCGTCACGAGACGGGTCGGTCTCCGCTCCGAGGTTGGCGGTGAGCACGTGCCGCCGCGGGCTGAGGGAGCCACCGACCCGTGCTACCGGACAGGTGGCGGTGCACTTGCCGCAGTCGTAGCAGGCCCATGCGTTGGTGTCTCTGACGAGCTGCCGCACGTCAGGCCTCCATTCGCATTTCCGTGAATGGCGCTGCCAGGCCGGCAGAAATTTCGAATTTCGAATTTCGAATTTCGAATTTTCGTCCCACCTTCGCCAATCCTGCGGTGGCCCGCCGGCAATTGAGAATTGAGAATTGAGAATTCAAAACTAATTCCTCTCCGTCTCCGTCTCCGTCCCCGTTTCCGGAATCTCGATCTCCTCGATGGCGTCGCTCATCGCAAACGGGCTCGGGCCGAGGGCCCGCACCTGATCGGTGAACTCATCGATGACCTCGGCAAAGCGCGCGCCTTCGGCGGCCGAGATCCACTCCAGCCGCAGACGCCCCTCGCCGATCCCGAGCAGCTTGACCACGTTCATGGTCTTGTCGAACTGTTCCACGGCACGCTCGTTGCCGAAGATGTAGTGGCAGTCACCGAAGTGACATCCCGACACCAACACGCCATCGGCGCCCTTTTCGAAGGCGCGCAGCACGAACGCGGGTTGGATCCGCCCGGAGCACATCACCCGGATCATGCGGAAGTGAGGCTGGTGCTGGATCCGCAACACCCCGGCGGTGTCGGCGCCGGCGTAGGAGCACCAGTTGCACGCGAAAACTACGATGCGTGGGTCGAAGGAAGGCTCGGCCGCCTTGCGCGTTGCCACTTTCTTCTTTTTCGCAGGCTGGCGCGGAGACGCGGTTTCGGTCATGGGACGGCCTCCCGTTTTTCGTCGAAAAAGGCGTCGATCTGGGCAAGCACCTGGCGGTCGGTGAAGTGGCGGGCGGTGATGGCGCCCGAAGGACACCAGCTGGCGCAGGTCCCGCAGCCCTTGCACAAAGAGGCGTTGATCTCGGCGGCAAAGACCCCCAACTCGGTCTCGAACAGCGCCGGCGCCTGGAATTCGCAGATGTCGACGCATTCACCGCAGCCACGGCAGATCTCGGGATCGACCACCGCCACCGCCGGATCCAGCCGAACCTGGTCATAGGCCAGAAACACCGCCGCTTTGGCGGCCGCCGCCGATGCCTGCGCAACCGTGTCGACAACATCCTTCGGGCCCTGCACCGTTCCGGCGAGGAACACGCCCTCGACCGCCGTCTCGACCGGCGCCAGCTCGGGGTGGCGTTCGAGGAAGAAGCCGTCGAGACCGACGCTGGCCTTGAGCATCTCGTGGAAGTGGTCGGTCTCGGGCTGGCGAGGCCGCATCCCGACCGAAAGCACGACGAGATCCGCCGGCGCCTCGATGGTGCGGTCGAGCAGCTCGTCGAAGCAGCGCACCGCCTGCGCGCGCCCTTTCCCCATGATGACCGGGCGCTCATCGGGCGGGATACGCACGAAGAGCACCCCCTTGCCGCGCGCCTCGCGGTACATCTCCTCGGCGCCGGTGGAGATCGTTCGAATATCTCGGTAGAAGACCGTGGTATCGATACCGCGATCGGTGAGCTCGATGGCCTGCTTGATCGCGGTTGGGCAGCAGTAGCGAGAGCAGCCGGAGAAACTTTCCGGATCGCGCGAGCCGACGCACAGGATCAGGGCCGCGCTCGACGGCTCGGCACCCCCAAAGCTCAGGTCGCCGTTGGCGCAGAACGCGCGCTCCAGCCCCTCCGAGGTCACGACGTTGTCGAGCTCGTCATATCGGTATTCGGAGCCCGGGTCATGAAGGTCGGCCCCGATGGCGAGGATCACCGCTCCGATCGGGAGCACCTCGTCGACCGAGCCCTCCAGGGTGGCCTCGAAACTGCCCACGAAACCCGTAATATTCTTGACCTCGGTCTCGAGAAGCACACGTGCGCCGCTCGCCTCCAACCGCTCGATCTTCTCGGCGAGCACTTCGCTTGCGGACCGGCGGTTGGGATACAGGAGCTTGAGGTTGGGTTCGGCGAGTCGGCCGCCGAGGCGATCCGATTTCTCCACCAGCGTGACCGGGAAACCCTGCACCGCGAGGTCGGTCGCGGCCTGGATGCCGCCGATGCCGCCGCCGATCACCAACGCCGCCCGGGTCATGGCCGCCGAGCCTTCCTCGAGCTCTTCGAGGTGGCACGCGCGAGCCGCGCCCATGCGGATCAGCGCCCGTGCCTTGTGCTGCGCGGCATCCGGCGTGGCGGCGTGGACCCACGAGCACTGGTCTCGGATATTGACCATTTCCAGGAGGTAGGGGTTGAATCCAATTCGATCGAGGGCCTCGCGAAAGATCGGCTCGTGGGTGCGAGGGGTGCAGGCGGCCACGACGATTCGGTTGAGGCGGTGTTCGCGAATGGTCTCCACGAGCTCGTCCTGACCGGTCGACGAGCAGGCGAAGAGATCGGTGCGCGCCACCTCGACTCCCGGCAGACTTTCCGCGTAGGCCGCCAGCTCCTCGACATCGAGGACGCCGGCGATGTTGATCCCACAGTGACACACCATCACCCCGACCCTCGGCGGTCCGCTCAGGTCCATGGGCTCGGCCCGTTCCTTCGATTCCTCGACACGGTGGCCGGTGAGGTAGAGCTGCGCTCGGGCCGCCGTGGCCGATGCCTGTGCCACGCAGTCGGGGATGACCTGCGGCCCAACCGCGCTGCCGCAGACGAAGACCCCGTCACGCGAGGTTTCGACCGCCGAGATCGCGGGGTCGCGGCGGGCGATGAATCCGTTCTGATCGGTTTCGATCTCGAGGATCTCGGCGAGCTTGATGGCGCCGTCGTTGGGCGCAGCCGCCACCGACAACACGACCATGTCGGCCGGAATCCTGGTCTGCTCGTGGCCGAGGGTGTCCTCTACGAACACCCCGAGGCTGCCATCATCGGGGTTGTGTGTCACCTTTGCCGGGCGGCCCCGCACATAGACGGCGCTCGCCTGTTCCTTGGAACGTTCGACGAACTCGTCGAAGCCCTTTCCGAAGGCGCGGAGATCGGTGTAGAGGATGGTGATCTCCTCGACCTCGGGATCGTGTTGGCGGATCAGCATCGAATCCTTGACCGCGTTCATGCAGCAGAAGCGGCTGCAGTAGGGACGTCCACCCTCGCCGCGGGCGCCGACGCACTGGATGAAGACAATCCGTCTCGGAGTTTCGAGGTCCGATGGCCGCACCACGTGACCGTGGGTCACGCCCGAAGCGTTGAGCATACGTTCGAGCTCGAGGCTGGTGACGACGTTTGGGAGTCGGCCGTAGCCGTAGGCGCCGAGCTTTCGGGCATCAAACTCCTGGAAGCCGACGGCGACCAGAATCGAACCCACGTCGAGCTCGACCTCGGACGGCATCATGTCGAAATCGATGGCATCGACCTCGCAGGCATCCATGCAGTGTCCGCACGGGAGGAGATTGGGCGGGTAGTTGGGGTCCTTCTTCTTTTTGAAGGCTTCCATCTTCTTCAGACGCCTTTTCTGCCGTTGGTTGAGGTGAGGCGTGAAGTTGAGGCACGCGTCCGGGTCGATGACGTAGGCCGCTGGTACCGACTGCGGAAAGGGCCGATAGATCGCCTTGCGCGCCTTGAGACCCATGTCGAACTCGTTGCCGCCCACCTGCGGGCAGTGATCCACACACAGGCCACATGCGACGCACAGGTCCTCATCCACGAAGCGCGGGTTCTTGCGCACCCGCACCTTGAAGTCGCCAGGCTCACCCTCGCAGCTGACGACCTCGGCGTTGGACATGACCTCGATCAGAGGATGCCGACCGGCATCCATGGCCCGTGGCCCGAGGATTCAAATAGCGCAATCCATGGTGGGAAAGGTCTTGTCGAGCTGGGCCATCCGCCCGCCCAACGAAGGCGATTTCTCCACCACGGTGACTGGGATTCGGGCATTGGCCAGGTCGAGGGCCGCCTGGATACCGGCGATCCCCCCTCCGATGACCAAAGCACGTAACCGCTTTGCGTCTCCTGTCTCCTCGCTCGTCGTGTCGAGCAACTCATTCATGTTACAAATCTCCAAAGGAGTTTTGAGCTCTTAGTTTTGAGTTTTGAGTTGCCCTCCCAGGCAAAAATCCGGTCGGGTGGGAACTCAAAACTCATAACTCAAAACTATGAACTGACGGGGGTTGCCTCTTCCTCCTTTCTTTCACCCTTTTCGTTGCCGTAGTCTTCTTCAAAGGCTGACCAGCCCGCGTCGAAGGCGCGCAGATTGAGCTCCTCGGTGCCCTTCGGCACCGAATCGCTGACTGCGTCACGCATCGCTTCGCGGGACACGATCGTGGACGCCGCCGCAAAGAAACCCAGCATGACGATGTTCTGTACGATCGCCCGGCCGATCTCCTCGGCGATCCGGGTGGACGACACGCCGTACGACGGCTGCCCCTTCTTGGGTTCGACCTGCACGAGATCCTTCTCGTAGATCAGCATGCCGTCGTCGATAAGCTCGTCGCGGTACTTGTCGTAGCCCTCGGCCGACATGACGACAAAGATGTCCGGACGCCCGATATACGGGTACAGCACCTCGGTGTCCGAGACCGCGACGGTGGTGGAGCAGGCTGACCCCCGTGCCTCGGGGCCGAAGCTCTGGATCATGGTCGCGTGCTTGTCGGCGTTGACCGCGCACGCGTGGCCGATGATGTGGCCGGCAAGCACCACTCCCTGGCCACCGAAACCCGTGATGCGGATCTCCGTGCGGTTACTCATGGAGCCACCCCCCTTCGGGCGCCATCGGCATGTAACGGTCGCCCAACACCTCCTCGTAATGGGAGTGCATCATGTCGAGATAGGTCGGCTGCTCCTCGTCGACGAAGTTCCCGCAAACGATCCTGTCCTGGAAACCGATGTCCACCTCACGGGTGTCGGCGCCGTGCCGGATCTCGGCCTCGTCGTGGTAGAACCGCATCAGGTCGAGTCCGCTCCCGAGACGGTTGAGGCGCGCGTACAAGGTCGAGCACGGCGCGATCACCTCGATGAAGCGGAACCCCTTGCGGCGCAGGGCCACCCGCATGCACTTGGTGAGCCGACGGATGTGGAGACACGTCCAGCGGGCGACATAGGTGGCACCGCAGCTCGCGGCGAGATGGGGCAGATTGAAGGGGCGCTCGAAGTTGCCGAAGGGCATGGTCGACGAGCGCGCTGTCAACGGGGTCGTCGGGGCGTTCTGGCCACCGGTCATACCGTAAATGAAGTTGTTGACCAGGATCACCAGAATATCCATGTTGCGGCGCGCAGCATGGATGAAGTGGTTGCCGCCGATGCCGGAAAGATCGCCGTCACCTGAAAAGACGACCACCTGGAGCTCCGGCCGACCGAGCTTGAGGCCCGTGGCAAATGGTATCGCGCGCCCGTGAGTCGAGTGGAAAGCGTCCAGGTTCATATAGCCGGCCACTCGCCCCGTACAGCCGATGCCGGAGACGATGACCGTCTTGTCGAGATCGACGTCGGACTCCTCGAGAGCCGTGGCGAAGCACTTGACGATGGTGCCGATACCGCAGGTCGGACACCAGATGTGGGGCATTCGATCCATGCGCAGAAAGGGCGCAATCGGATGCTCTTCGGGAGGGGTCGCTACGGTTTTTGTGTTCATCGGACGGCCTCCACGATCGCCTGGCAGATATCAGCCGGGTCATGCACTCCGCCGCCTGCATGCGGCACGAGGATCGCCGGCGCCTTGCCGGCGGCGCAGCGCTCGACCTCGAGCACCATCTGCCCAAGGTTGATTTCCGGGACCACGAAGGCCTTGACCTTCTTTGCCAGCTCCCGGATGCGCTCCTCCGGAAACGGCCACACCACGACCAAGCGGAGAAATCCAACCTTGACTCCCTCGGCACGCGCCATGTCGATAGCCATGCGCGCCACCCGTGCGGTGATGCCGTAGGCCACCACGACCACGTCGGCGCCCTCCACGTCCTCCTCCTCGATGCGGATGATGTCAGCGACGTTGAGACGGATCTTGTCCATCAGGCGCTTGATGCTGACCGCCTGGCACTCGACCGACATCACCGGGTAGCCGCGTTCGTCGTGGGTCAGACCGGTGGTGTGGAAGCGGTACCCGTCACCCGCGCGCACGAACTCGGGCACCGGTTTACCGTTGACCTCGTAGGGCAGATACTCGCCGGGTTTTTTGTCGGAAAGGGTGCGCGGCACGACCTCGATCTCGTCGGCGGGCGGGATCACGACCTTTTCGGTCATGTGGCCCACACACTCGTCCATCATGAACATCACCGGCACCCGCCAGGTCTCGGAGAGGTTGAAGGCGTCGATCATGAGATCGAAGGCCTCCTGCGGCGATTGCGGGCTCAGGGCGATGAGCTCGTAGTCACCATGGGACCCCCACCGCGCCTGCATCATGTCCGCCTGGCCGACCATGGTCGGCAGGCCGGTGGAGGGACCGCCGCGTTGGACGTTGACCACCACGCAGGGCATCTCCATCATCGTCGCGAGACCGATGTTCTCCATCATCAGGCTGAAACCGGGACCAGAGGTGACGGTCATGCATTTGGTGCCCGTCCACGCCCCTCCAGTGACCGCCGCCATGCTGGCCAGCTCGTCCTCCATCTGGATGAAGGTCCCTCCCATCATGGGAAAACGTTGCGATATCCGCTCCACCACCTCGGTACTGGGCGTAATGGGGTAACCCGCAACGAAGCGACAGCCCGCAGCCATGGCGCCTTCGCCGCAGGCGTAATCGCCATCGAGGTAGTGCACTCCTGTCAGGACACCTGCTGGATCTGTCTTCAATTGGGGCCTCCCTCGTTTTCTTCCTTCGGAACACCCTGAGCCGCAACGGCCGCCGCCGCCTCTTCGTCGCCCGCGGCGACGCAGAAGATCGCGAAATC
Source organism: Deltaproteobacteria bacterium (assembly GCA_049188105.1). Taxonomy (GTDB): domain Bacteria; phylum Acidobacteriota; class Thermoanaerobaculia; order Thermoanaerobaculales; family Sulfomarinibacteraceae; genus Sulfomarinibacter. The sequence goes on from JAIVTZ010000033.1 coordinate 10,584, forward strand.
GGGGCAGATCATCTCGCAGAGATTGCAGTTGACGCACTCACCTTCCTTGACGACCTCCGGGGGGTGATAGCCCTTGCGGTTGAAATCCTCGGACATGACGAGCACGTCCTTCGGGCAGTACTCAACGCAGAAGGCACACCCCTTGCAGCGGTCGGCGATGATGACAACCCGTCCGTGCGGAACCGTCACCTGGTCGATGTCCAGCGGTTTTCGCCAATATCTCATCGGCAATCCCTCCCAGCCCGAACTGCTATTTCCGAATTGCGGATGGCGGATTTCCGCCCACCCACCCACGCCACATTTGATGGCGGCGGCTGGAAAATTCGAAATTCGAAATTCGAAATTCGAAATCGCATCCCTAGGCCTCCATCTCGTCCGAGGATCGTTCCTCCCCCTGTTTTCGAGGGCGCAACGCACACGTCCCCTGCAGTTTCTCGAAGGAACAGTTGGGACGGTAGTAACCAGCACAGCGAAGGCAGGTCTCGCGCGGGTGTTCGGCCCGCGCCAACATTTCTCCGCACACCTCCTCGAGGAGTTCGCAGAGCTGCTCCGTCTTCTCCCGCCCCAGCGAGTTGATCACCGGCGCCAACTGGGCCGCCTTGAGGCGTTCGTACTCGCACACCAGCTCCTCACCCTCGGCGCTGGCTTTCAACAAGATGGCGCGACGGTCCTGATCCGAGGCTGCGCGATACACCAGCCCCAGGCGCTCGAGCCTGTCGAGGTTCTTGCTGCTCGCGGCGGGCGAGACGCCGAGACACCGGGCGAGCTCTCCCACCTGGAGATCGGAGTTGGCGGTGATGAGCTTGAGAAAGCAGAACTGGGACCGGGTCAATCGGTGGCGACACACCTGGCGAAGGAAATCTTCCTCCAGAAACTCGCGCAGCAGCGATCTCAGAACATGCCCGGACCGCAGGAAGCGGTAGAAATGATCGCCCGGCGGGCCCGCATCCCTGGACCCGTCACGACCGTCGAAATGCTCGTCGCCTGTCGACATATTTCACCCGGCGAATATTTAACGCCGTAAACAATTTATATCATCAAATATGGACGTCAAGTGCATATGTTGAATTGAATATGAGACTGAGATTCTCGTCCGCTCGCCCCCGGCAGAGTTTTGAGTTCTTAGTTTTGAGTTTTGAGTTGCCACCCAGCCCACCCCCAGCGTGAACTTCCTCCCAGGAAGC
>JAIVTZ010000034.1:0-11754 GCA_049188105.1 Deltaproteobacteria bacterium
CTTCGTTCGCGACCACGTTCACGGCTTCGACGAGTACGCGGCCGTGGCCGCGGAGTACCCCCCGGACCGCGTCGCCGAGATCACCGACGTCCCGGTCGAGATCATCCACCGGCTGGCCGAGCTCATCGGATCGATCGCTCCGCTGAGTATTTGCGCCGGCTTCGGGATGCAGCGCTACACCAACTCGGCGCAGACCATGCGCTCGCTGATCGCCCTCCTCGCCCTCACCGGCAACCTCGGCAAACCGGGCGCCGGTTGGATCTATGCCAACCTCCAGAGCCATATCTTCAGCACGAGCAAGGATCCTCTGACCCTCTATCCGCCCGAGACCGATGACGATCCGGTCCGGGTCTCGGTCTCGACCGCCCGCCTCGGACCCGACATGCTGGCACAGCGGAATCCCCCGTTGAAGGTCGGCTGGGTCGAGCGCGGCAACCCGGTCACCCAGAATCCGCACACCGCGAAGGTGCTCGAAGCCTTCCGCACCCTCGACTTCCGGGTGGTGGTCGACCAGTTTCTGACCGACACCGCGCGCGAGGCCGACATCGTGCTGCCGGCAAAGACGATGTTCGAGCAGACCGATGTCATCAACGCCTACTGGCACCCCTACATCCAGATCAAGGACAAGCTCATCGAGCCGCCGGGCGAGGTCCGGCCCGAGTCCGAGATCTACTGGCGTCTCGCGCAGCGGCTGGGGATGCCGGAGAGCGAGGTCGAGCGCCGGATTCCGGCGCCATCGGACGAGGCGGTGGAGGCGTGGCTCGAGCAGCGACTCCAGGCCTTTCCCGAGATCTCGCTCGATCGCCTCCGCAAAGGCCCGGTCCTCGCCCCCGGCTGCCAGGAGGTGGCGTGGGCGGACCAGCATTACCCCACACCGTCGGGCAAGATCGAGCTGTCGTCCACAGAGGCTGCGCAACGATGGGGCGCGGATGCGGTGCCGAGGTACCGCGCGCCCGACGAGACTCCCGGCGTCGGCGATGCGAGCTCGTACCCGCTGTACATCCTCACCCCCAACACCAAGAACCGTGTCCATTCGCAGTTTGGAAACCTGCCGACGATCCGCGAGCTGGACCCGGTCCTCGAGGTCGAGATGAGCCCTGTCGACGCCGAAATCCGCGGGATCTCGGACGGTGACCGGGTACGGGTCTTCAACGGTCGCGGCAGCATCGAGCTTGCGGTCCGCTTCGACTACAGCCTGCGACCGGGCTGCCTCTCGATCCACAACGGGTGGTGGATCTCGGAAGGCGGTGGGGTCAACCTCCTGTCGGCCGCGCGCGAGACCGACATGGGCCACGGCGCCGCCTTCCACGACAATGCGGTCGAGGTGGAGGCCGTCGAATGAGGCAGGCGATCTTCATCCTCGATCTCGACCGCTGCACCGGCTGCGCGGCGTGCGTGGTCGCGTGCAACAACGAAAACCCCGTGGCCGAGGATCTGAGCTGGCGGCGAATCCACACCTTCAACCCACAGCGACTGCCGGCGGCGCCGGTCTTCCACCTCTCCCTCGCCTGCAACCACTGTCTCGAGCCGGCCTGCCTCGCGGGCTGCCCCGCAAACGCCTACACCAAGGACGCCCACACCGGCGCGGTGCTCATCGATGAGGACAGGTGCATGGGCTGCCGCTACTGCTCGTGGGTGTGTCCCTACGAGGCGCCGCAGTTCAACCCCGGGACCGGGATCATGGAGAAGTGCACCTTCTGCGACGGTCGTCAGACCGACGGGCTGGACCCCGCCTGCGTCGTCGCCTGCCCAACGGACGCCCTGGGTTTCAAGCCCGACGAGGAGCCTTCGACCGCGGAGCACGCCGGCTTCCCGGATACCGGCCTTGGGCCCGCGGTGCGGATCGTCGGCGATCGCCGCGGGTCGGGGCCGGAGTTGACCGCCGCACCAGTACAGACCGCCCGCCCCGTCCATCCCCGCGCCGGCGGTTGGAAGGGACTGCGGAGAGAGTGGTCGCTGTGGTTCTTTACAACGGCGGCCACCCTCCTCGTCGCCTGGTTCACGGCCGCCACCGCGCTCGGACGCACCGTCACCCTCCCGTTCTTCGCCACTGGCGGGGTCCTCGCCATGGCCGTCAGCGCCCTCCATCTCGGCAAGATGACCCGAGTGTGGCGAGGAATCCTCAACTTCAGAAACTCGTGGATCAGCCGCGAGGCGGCGTTCTTCTCCGCCTTCTTCGGTGCGGCCTGCGTCCTCACCCTCGTCGATGGTGGGTCGCCGCGAGCGGCGTCGTGGGCCGCCGCGATCATCGGCTTCGCCGCCCTCTTCAGCATGGACATGGTCTACCGTGTTCCGGGCCAGCCCGCCCTCACAGTACCCCACAGTGCCATGGCCACCCTGACGGCCGCGTTCTTCATTGGCCTCCTCCTCGACGCACCGATCCTGTTCTGGCCCACCGCCACGCTCAAGCTCGCGCTCTACCTCGCACGCAGAGATCATCCGACGCCGGGAAGCCGTATGGCCGCCGCCGTCCGAATCGGCATCGGTCTCGTCTTACCCCTGCTCGTCCTGGCCGCCACGACCGCCCCGCCCGCCATCGCCCTGATCGGCGCGATCCTCGGTGAGCTCATCGATCGCGCCGAGTTCTATGCGGGTTTGAGGTTCCTCACGCCCTCCAGCCAGAATGACCGCGACCTCGCAGAACTGTACTGAGCATCTTCGAGCGGCATTCCGAATTCCGAATTCGTCTATGGTGTCACTGCTACCATCTATCGCAGGAGGTCCCGACATGCCCATCGAGTTCAGCGATCGACAGCGGACAACCATTGCCAACGCCATCACCATCCTCTCCGCGGTCGTGATCATCGTTGCGGTCGGCGCGCTGTTTTGGATCGTCGGCGCCTTCTTCGTGAGGTTCTCGGCCATCTTCCTGCCGGTGGCGGTGGCCGCGGTGGCCGCGATGGTGGTCAAACCCTACTACGACGCCATTCGCACCCGTCTCAAGCTGGGGCGGGTGCTGGCGCTGATCGTGGTCTTCCTGTCCGCGATCATCCCGATCGCGGCCCTCGGGTGGTTCTTCGGCGGCCTCATCTTCGACCAGGCCAAGGGCCTCATTCAGAGCTGTCCCGGGTGGTGGGCATCGGCGGTTGAGTGGACCAAGGTCCACGCACCACAGATCGAGCACCTGCTGGTTGACACCAAGATCGGCCAGGCCGCCGGCGACGCGGTCCAGGGTCAGGGCGATGCCTTTGTCAGCGTGCTTCAATTCATGGGTCAGCGCGCGGTGTCCGCGGGCGCGGGCGTGATCTCCTGGGTCGGCGCGCTGGTGTGCTGGGCCGTCGCCCCCATCTACTTCGCCTTCTTCCTCATGGCCGACACCTCCCGTATCGAAAACCTCGAACACTATATCCCCTTCCTCAAATCGGAGACCCGAAAGGACCTCCTGTACCTCTTCAAGGAGTTCCTCAACATCATCGTCGCATTCTTCCGCGGCCAGCTCGTCATCGCCTTCCTGCAAGGACTGCTCTTTGCCATCGGTTTTACGATCGTCGGTCTCAAGTACGGTTTCGTGATCGGCCTCACCCTCGGCTTCCTCAACATCATCCCCTACCTGGGCAACATCATCGGTCTCGGCACCGCCCTGCCGCTGGCCTTCTTCCAAGACGACGGGGGCCTGATGCGCGTCCTCGCGGTGCTCGTGGTCTTCGCGGTGGTGCAGATGATCGAGGGCTACCTGCTGACGCCCAAGATCATGGGCGACCGCACCGGCCTCCACCCGGTCGTCATCATCCTCGCGATCTTCTTCTGGGGATCGGCGTTGAACGGCATCATGGGGATGATCCTCGCCATTCCGCTGACCGCGTTTCTGGTCGTTTTCTGGCGGCTGGTGCGTGAGAAGTACATGTCCGAGCTGGTCTGAAATAAAACTGTCGTTGGTTACAACCTTGAACGTCTCCGCCCACGCGTGCAGGCGAGACGCCACCACAGGGAGCAATCGATAAAAGGGAGGGGATAAACCCCTCCCCTACAAACAGAACCGTAGGGGCGGGGTTTATCCCCGCCCGCATTATCGCGAACCCCACAATCTATGATTTGCCGAGCCAGTCGGCGTAGAGCTCCGGACGGCGGTCGCGGAGAAACAGCTTCCGCGCGTGGCTCGATGCAACCTCGGCGAGGTCGATGTCGGCCATGAGAATGTGGTCTGAGCCCTGCGGGGCTCGCGCCAGCACCCGCCCGTCGGGTGCGCAGACGAAGGACTCGCCGGCGAAGTCGAGGCACTCCTCGGCGCCGACCCGGTTGCACAGCGCGGTGAAGTAGCCGTTCTGGAAGGCCGCCACCCGCAGCTCCGCCTCGTACAGCCCGTCCGGCCACTCACCGACCGCGCCCGCCTGCGGCACGACGACCAGCTCGGCGCCGGCGAGCGCGAGAGCGCGCATGTACTCGGGGTAGTGGCGGTCGTAGCAGATGGCGACGCCGATCCTGCCGGCGGCGGTGTCGAAGACCGGCGCCCCGGTGTCACCCGGCGCGTAGTAGCCCTGCTCGTGGAAGCACGGGTAGTCGGTGATGTGGACCATGCGCGCGCGGCCAAGGCAAATGCCATCACTGTCGATCACCGGTGAGCAGTCGTAGCAGGCTTCGCCCGAGCGCTCGAAGAGGTTGAGCACGACCACCACTCCGAGCTCGGCGGCCCGCGCGGCGAAGGCCTCGGTCACCGGTCCCGGCACCTCCTGAGCAAGCTCATCGGGCCGCTCGCCGGCCGGCCGCTGTGGGTAGAAGGGCTCGAAGGCGAGCTCGGCGTAGCAGACCAGCTCGGCGCCGCCCGCGGCGGCCTGCTCGAGGGCCGCGAGCCCGCGGCGGAGGTTGTCCTCCCAGTCGAGGGTCGCGTGCTGCTGTACGAGTGCGATGCGCATATGGCCTCCGTTTACAGTGATCTCGGCAGAGAATAGAACCTCACCCAGTTATCGCCGTCCGTGGGAATCGGCGAAGAACTCCTGCAGCTCCTCGATATCCGCCTCCAGGTCCGGTGACGGCGTGAAGGGTTCACGGAAGCGGATCTGCCGCCGTCCGTAGTCCAGGGCTATCGCGAGGATCGGCACCTCGGCGGCGCGGGCGATCCGGTGAAATCCCGTCTTCCAGCGCCCGACCTCGCCCCGCGTACCTTCGGGCGCGACAGCGAGCAGGAGGTGATCGGAACTCTTGATGCGTTCTCCCATCTCCTCCACCACGCCGCTACCCGGTTGCGCGCGGTCGACGGGAATCCCACCCAGAAGGCGCATCAGCACGCCCATGGGCCCCTTGAAGAGCGTGTGCTTGCCGAGGAAGCGGAGATCGAGGTCGAGGGCGAGCATGCCCGCGGCGCCGATCACGAAGTCCCAGTTCGAGGTGTGGGGGGCGACGATGATCACCGCCTTGGCAACATCCGGGATCGAGCCTTCGAAGGACCATCCTGCGGCCCACATCACCGACCGCCCGAGGGTGCGTCCGATCAGCCACCCGCGCCGCGGAACCGAGGGACCCATCTCGGGCAGGGGTTCTCTAACCATGGGCGCCATTATAGGGCTGCCGCCGCGGGCGAGGCCCGCGCGCAGGTTAAGGGTCAAGAAGTTAAGGGTTAAGAGGTTAAGAGTAAAGCCTACCCTTAACTCTTTACCCTTTACCCTTAACCCACCACGTTTTTTCAGGTTTGCCACTGAATACAAAAAAGCCCGCCCCGAAGGGCGGGCTTGGAATTCCCTTTGTGGGAGATCAGAACTCGACGCGGAAGCCGAGCTCGTAGCGACGCGGGGTCTGCCAGTTGGTGGCGCCGCCGGTGTCGGCGTGGTTGCCCTCGGTGTCGGTGCAGCCGTTGATCGACGAGCAAACGCGTGTCGCCCTCTCCTGGCTGAGGGCGTTGAAGACCGAACCGATCAGGACCAGCCGGGCCCTGTGGCCGACCGTGAAGCCCTTCGAGAGCTGGAGGTCGAGCTGGTAGTTCGAGTTGGCCTCACGACTGCCGCGCTCCTCGGCGAACCAGACGCTGTACGGAATATCTGGAATGGTCTGGCCCTCATACTCGCCGCCGCTGTTGCTCGAGTTGGCCTGCGGCTCCCAGGTGAACGGCGAGGAGTAGAAGGCGTCAAAGCCGATCGTCCAGTCACCCTTGATGCTGAAGAAGCCGTTGAGCTTGAGACGACTCTCGCGGTGGTCGTTGAGAAAACCGTAGCGATTCTCCCAGTGGGCCGGGTAGACGTCGAAGTCCGCGCCCGCATTCTGGTTGTACTCCTGGCTGCCTTCGGATTCTGAGTAGGTGTAGGAGGCGTTGAGGGTCAGCCAGTCGAAGGTGCGGGTGTGGTACTCGAGGATGAGCCCCTGGTAGTCGCGCTTGAGCGGCGCGAGGTTGGCCATGATGTAGAAATCACAGCTCGCGTCGGCGGACGGCTCTCCGAAGAAGTTGCCGTCGCAGGTGTCCTCGAAGATGTCCTTGGTCGTCTTGTCGACATATGTGATCGTCACCGATGCGCGCCGGCCTACCTCGCGCTCATACGCGAGGCTCAAGGTCTCGGTGTACATCGCCTTCAGACCCGGGTCGATCTGGTTTGGCTCGCTGCCGAAGACGTTCCCCGGGGTGAGGATCCAGCCACCCGGATCCCAACCGTCGGGGTCCATGCTCCAGTCGAAGCCGCGGTCGGTGGACCACGGTTCGCACTCCTCGGCGGGAAGGCCAAGGAAGTAGGAGCAGGACAGCCAGGCCCTCGAGGGCGCGAGGCCGGTGCGCGCGAAGTTCGGCAGGGTGAGCGCGTTCGGGGACATGAACTGGCCCCAGTTGGCGCGCAGGATGTTCTTGGCGTCGCCGGTGATGTCCCAGGCGGCGCCCAGTCGAGGCTGCCACTTATCCAGATCGGCGATCTGGGTGCCGTCGTCGGTGTCGTACTTGGCAATATCGTAGCGGACGCCCAGCTTGAGGGTGAGGTTCGGCATCACCCGCCACGCGTCCTGCACGAAGAGGGTCGCGTTCGAGCCGGTCGTCTTCGTGGTGCCGGTGTTGAAGTTCTCCCACCACACGAAGGGGAAGTTGCCACCGTATTCCACGTCCTCGAACCAGTTTCCGGGGACGTCCTCTTCGCAGCGCACTCCGCCGGCGGTGCCGGTGTTGCAGTTGGCGCTGGTGAAATTCAGGTCGGTGTAGACGACGCCGCCTTTGAACTCGTGCGAGCCGGCAAGGTCGTCCACGAACCATGTCAGATTGGAGGTAATGTCGTCACGGTCGCGGTTCGAGTACTGCTGGCCGATGTTGTTCACCGAGCTCACACCGGTGTCGTCGTTGAAGTGGCCGATGGACTCGAGATCGCCGGTCTGTGGGTACACATCGAGAGTCGAGCGGTAGGCGCTGATGACCGTGTTCCACATCAGCGACTCCGACAGCACGCCGTTGATCTCCGCCGAGTAGATGTCGGCGCCCTGGGTCTGGAACTCCGTCGCTTCCGGAGTGCGGAAGGCCGACGCGTCGGCGTTGTCGATGTCTGCCGGATCGCCCGTGTACTTCCCTGTCACCCGCCAACTCGGGCTGAGCTGCCAGGTGAGCTTGGCCAACGGATAGTTGCCCGTGAAGGTCCGGGTCGTGGGTGAGCCGATGGGTGTGAAGTCGGAGTCCACGTACTGGTAGGCGACAAAGAACCACAGCTTGTCGCGCATGAGCGGGCCGCCGAGCGTCAGATTGACCTCCTGGCGCTGGCTGTCGAGCTCGCTGGTGTCGAAGTGGTCACCGCTCTCCTGGAAGGAGTCGTCGCGATAGCGGATATCGGCGGTGCCCGAGAACTGGTTGCCGCCCGACTTGGTCACCAGGTTGATGATGCCGCCGGTGGCGTTGCCGTACTCCGCCTCGTAACCCGAGGTCTGGAACTGGATCTCCTGAATCGAGTCGAAGGTGAAGTTGGTGCCGAAGGTCGTGGTCACCGGGTCGGTGGTGTTGGCGCCGTCGACGTAGTAGGCGTTCTCACCCAGGGTCGAGCCGAGGACCCGGGGGTTGCCGCCGGCGTTCTGGACGCCCGCGGCCTGGCCGAGCATCGACTGGTAGCTGCGGTTGTTCGAGCCGATGGCGGCGCCCTGCATGTAGGTTTCCGTGAAGTTGATCGCGGTGTTGACCTGGGTCGGATCGACCACCGGGGTCTCGGCCACCACCTCGATCTCGCCACCGAAGGAGCCCTGCGGCATCTCGATGATGATCGATCTCGAACCGCCCAGGGCGACCAGGATTTCGTTGCGCTCCTGGCTGATGAATCCGGAGAGATCCACCTTCACGGTGTACTCGCCCGGAGCGATTCCGATGAACGCGAACTCGCCGGCGACGTCGGTGATCTTGATCCGGGCGCCGCCGATCAGAGCCGTCGACGAAATCGTCACCGTGACTCCGGGCAGGGCCGCTCCGGTGTCGTCGACGACGTTTCCGACCAACCGCCCGGTCGTGGTCTGCGCCTGCAGTCCGGTCACTGCCAACAGCACCGCCAGTGCTGCCAACACGATTCGAACGTTGATAAACCGAAACATTTCCTTACCTCCTATTTTCCCTTGTTTCCGTTGTTTCCTCTATCAAACAATCCTGGAAGAAAAACATGAATATTCGTATCCAAGCAGGTTTCATGCCTGAATTCTGCCTGAGAACGAGACTGAGTCAGGAAATGATGTACGAAATATCGGATATCAATCCGATTTTCCGTCCACGCTCACGAGATTTCCGCATCTGTTATCATCGACTTCGGCAAGCCGGCCGGAAAGGAACCACTCTTCACGGATTGCCACCCTCACCACAGAAACGTTCATTGTCAAGAACTGTTCCTGGTAACACTATTCCAATGGGCGACAAAGATCGAATGCGGGCGACAATGTACGAGGCCTGCACGGAGGTTCCGGGATGCGTCATGGTGCACGGTTGATTGCCCTCGCCTCGTTGACGGCGGTTCTCGCTGTTCCCGCCGCTGCCATCGACCGCCGCGTTCCCACCCGACAGGCGGCGGTCGACGAGCTGGCGGCACGAGCGGCCCAGGTCGTGATGGACCCGGCGACCGGCTCCCCACGCCTCGTCCGGGTTTTCCCCGGTTCCCTTCAACTGGAGGGCGCTGACCTGAAGAACCGGGCGACGAGCTTTTTCGAGCGTTTCGGTGAGGCCTTCGGCCTCGAGGACCCGGCCCGGGACCTCGAGCTGGTGAAGAGCGCCGAGGATGAGCTCGGCATGACCCACCTCAGCTTCGCCCAGATCTACGAAGGGGTGCCGGTCTACGGCGCCCGGGTCGTGGCGCACTTCGACCGCGACGGCGAGCTGGTAACCGTCAACGGCGCCCTCGTCCCCGATCTCGAGCTCGATCCCTCCCCCACCCTCGGCGCGACGGATGCGGCGGCGATCGCACGGGCGGTGGTGGCGAAGAACCGAGGTCTGAGATCGGATTGGCTCGAGATCTCGACTCCTGCTCTTTACGTGTACCGCACCGGTCTCGCGCGGGGCGTTTCCGGCGCCAACCACCTGGTATGGGAGGTCGAGGTCAGCAATCTCTCTTCGGTGCGCGACTTTGTCTATGTCGATGCCCACAACGGGCAGATCCTGGATCGGATCTCGGGAATCCACGAGATCGCGAGGAACATCTTCCACGAGGATCTCTCGAACCGGATATGGAAAGAGGGTGATGCCCTCCCCTACTCCGGTCTGAGCCCGGCGAAGGACGACGAGGTCAACGACCTCATCGCGGTCACGAAAGAGACCTACGACCTGTACTCGAACATCACCGGCGGCGCCTACCTCTCGTATGACGGGCATGACAGGGCCATGCGCGCCGTCTACGAATCCGAGGCCATCGACCAGTGTCCGAACGCCTTCTGGAACGGAAGCTACACCGCCTTCTGCAGCGGCCTCGCGGTCGACGACGTGATCGCCCACGAGTGGACCCACGCCTACACCGACTTCAACCACAACCTGATCTACCAGTGGCAGCCGGGGGCGCTCAACGAGAGCTACTCGGACATCTTCGGCGAGATCGTGGACAGGCTGAACGGCGAAGGGCAGGACGAGCCGGGCTCCGTCCGCATCGATGGCGGATGCTCGATCTTCGGCGGCCGACCAAGCCCGAACCTCACCATTAACTCTCCCGCTCAGGTCGCCGGAGTCTACGCAGTCCGTGACGCCACCTTCAATCCGCCGCCACCGTGGTCCTTGACTGCCCAGGTCGAGCTGGTGAACGACGGCGTAGCGGACGGCGACAACACCCTCTCGGATGCCTGCGATCCCCCGCTGGTCGGTTTCACTCCAGGACGGATCGCGCTGATCGATCGCGGCGGATGCTCTTTTCGCGACAAGGTGGTCGCCGCCGAGGACGCAGGCGCCTCGGGCGTCATCGTCGCCAACAATCAGGGCGATAGTCTGGTGACAATGGGCTCCGAGGAATCGGGATTCCTCACCATCCCAGCGCTCTTCATCGGCCAATCCGACGGCGAAGCTCTCAAGCCTGTGCTCGACCAGGGCGTTCAGGCCACAATCTCCCAAGAAGCGGTAGCCTCCGACCCGTCGGCGAGCTGGCTGGTCGCCGAGGACAGTTCCGGCGGCGCATTCCGGGACATGTGGAATCCGACGTGCTTCTCGGACCCGGGGCGAGTTTCCGACGCCCAATACTTTTGCGGAGAGCTGGACAACGGCGGCGTCCACGTCAACAGCGGCATCCCCAACCACGCCTTTGCGCTGCTCGTCGACGGCGGCACCTATAACGGCCAGACGGTCGCCCCGATCGGCATGACCAAGGCGGCCCATATCTACTGGCGCGCGATGTCGGTTTACCAGACGCCGACGAGCAAGCTGGCCGACCACGCGGACGCCCTCGAGCTGAGCTGCATGGACCTCACAGGTCAGAGTCTCACCGACCTCGAAACCGGTTCGATCTCCTCTGAGGTCATCAACGCCTCAGATTGCGACCAGGTGGCGGCCGCGATGCAGGCGGTGGAGATGCGGGATGATCCCGCGCAGTGCGGCTTCGATCGGGTGCTCGCTCCCAACCCACCACCGGTGCAGCCGACAGACGTTCTCTACTCCATCACCTTCAGCTCCCCCCCCGGCTCTTCGTGGGTAACGAGCAATGAAGGGGTCTTCGACGAGTACGACACCAATCGCAACTGGCAGTGGACGGCATCGGTTCCGGAGGGAAGCTACAGCGGCGCGATGTGGGCCATCAACAGCTCCTTCATCGGCAACTGCACTACTGACGACCAGTCGGGCGTGCTCTATCTGGAGAGCCCGTTGATCACCCTTCCGTCCTACGTGTCAAAGACGACCTTGGTCTTCGACCACTACATGGCGACCGAGGTGGGCTGGGACGGTGGCAACCTAAGAATCAGTGTCAACGGTGGCCCCTGGGACCCGGTTCCCGGCTCTGCGTTCATTTTCAACCCCTACAACTCATCGGTGATCGACACCGTCACCATCAACGAGGAGGAGGTTCAGAACACCAACCCGCTGGCCGGCGAGCCGGCCTACACCGGCGTCGACGAGGGTGAGCTCTCCAGCAGCTGGGGACAGTCGCAGATCGACCTCGGAGTGTTCGCCAACGGCGGGGACAGCGTCCGCTTCCGATTCGACTTCGGAAACGACGGGTGCACGGGCGTCGAGGGCTGGTATCTGGCCAACTTCAAGGTGCTGATCGACGAAGCGCCCGAGCTCTCGGTTCACAGAGCCGGCCGACGCGTCACGCCGTAGGAAGCAATTAGGTATTAGGTATTAGTTCATCGCAGCTTTCTGTCGGCCCTCTACCCGGGTTCCGGTATTGATGCCTCGATACTTCCTGCGTGCCCGACATTCAGAAT
>JAIVTZ010000035.1:0-11530 GCA_049188105.1 Deltaproteobacteria bacterium
GCCGCCCCGTTGACGGTGACAGTCACGGCCTGGGCCGTGATATTGAGCAGGGCCGGATGGTGGATCCAGGCCCGGATAGTGGTTTGATCTTTCCCAAATAGGCTGGCAAAAGTGTGGGTCGTGCCGATACCATCCGTCCGGGCCAGGTTGCCGCATAACAGCCACTCCTGCATTAGCCGGGTATGGAGCAGGATCGGCCGCTCATCTTCCACTATCGAAATTTCGCCCTGGACCTTGTCGACGGCGTCGAGCTGGAATTGCAATTCAGCCAACAGGACGCAGGCCTGGTCAGGCGATACATGGCCGCTTTCTACTTGTCGAGCGACCAACACCGGGCGCACCTCTGTCACCCACACCCGGAAGGCGGCGTGCAGGATGGTGCAGGCCCGGTCGGGATGCAGATAGAGTGGTTTCTTGGCCGGCAGGACCCCTATGCCAGGTTTGGGTCCAGGTAGCTCCACCGGGACCCTGTCTCCAAGATCGGGCTCTATGATTAGATCCCCCGGTCGCTCTGGTAGCACAATAGGCCGTGGTATATCGGCGACAATTTTCTTAACCGGCCCCTTAAGCAGGCCACGCACCAGCGCTTCCATGTCTTCCTGTTCCTGGAAGTTTGGCGCTTCGGTGGTGATCTCGATCCGCCATATCCTGGCGTCGGCCGGGATCCAGGTGGCGAGGGTGTTTTTCGGCCATTCGACGGCGACCACCGCGGCATCGTCGGAGAGCACGTCCTCGAGGCCTACCTCGCGAAGATCCGCGATGTTCTCGCCGAGACGATAGAGATCGACGTGGTGGAGGGCGCTGATGCCACGTGCACTGCAGTCATAGGTCTGGAGGAGGACGAAGCTCGGAGAGGACACGGCCTCGGCATCGCCGCCCAGGCATCGGAGCAGCCCACGGACCAGAGTTGTCTTTCCTGCGGCGAGGTCGCCCTCAAGAAGCACCACGTCCCCGGCCCGGAGTCGAACGGCAAGGTGGGCTCCGGCGGTCTCGGTTTCTTCGGCTGTTGCAGAAGAAATGACCTCTGGAGCATTCACTGTGATTCCAACTCCCGCCAGGCCCGGGCTACCAGCCTCGGCAGCTCTGCGGCCGGGACCGCGGCAGGGTAGGTCTCGCCGCCGAGCTCTCCTGCCCGCCCGTGCAGCCAGCAGCCGACGATTGCTGCACGGACCGACTCAAGACCCTGAGCGAGAAAGCCGGCAATAATTCCGGTGAGGACGTCGCCGGATCCTCCGGAGGCGAGGCCGTCATCGCCCGTCGGGTTGATCCAAACGTCGCCGTCGGGATCGGCGATCACCGTCCGGAAGCCTTTGCCGACGACAACCGCTCCGGCCCTCGATGCCGCCTCGCGTACGGCGCCCACTCTGTCGCCGACCACTGCATCGGTGGAACTCTCGAGCAGTCGCGCCAGCTCTCCCGGGTGTGGGGTCAGCACCGGCGGTTGTCCGCGTCCGGCCAATCGCTCCGGCCGGCCGGCGAGGAGATTGATGGCGTCGGCGTCGAGGAGCAGGGGACCCTCCCACCTGTCGAGGATCCACTCCAGGGTCTGTGCTGCGCCTTCTCCGGTTCCCATCCCGGGACCGGCGGCCACGGCGGTCATGCGCTCGATCAGTCCCTCGAGACCCTCGGGCCCGGCGATGAATCCATCCTCGGTTGCGGCCAGTGGATGGGTCATGGCCTCGAGACAGCTGCCGTCCACCACCGGAACCGCCGGCTGTGGGACCGCCATGGTCACCAGACCCGACCCGGCGACCACGGCAGCGCGGCCCGCCATCGCGACGGCGCCGCCGCGACCTTCGGCGCCGGCGACCAGCAGAAGGTGACCGAACCGGCCCTTGTGGGCGTCGGAGCCGCGGGTCGGTAGGAGCAGCGCGACATCATCGGCCTCGATCCAACGGACGGTGCAGTTCTTTTCGAGAGCGGCAGGCGGGATACCGATGTCCACCACCGCCACGTCTCCGCATCTGAGGCAGGCCGGCGGCAGCACGTGGCACAGCTTGAGGGCGGCGAATGTCACCGTGAGATCGGCCGGCATCACGAGACCAGGATCCTCTGACGATGAGCCGTTGAGTCCGGTTGGGACGTCGACCGCGACCACCGGCGCCCCGGCGGCGATCACCTTCTTCGTGACCTCGGCCAACCGGCCCCCAAGCGGCCTGTCGATGCCGGTGCCGAGGAGGGCGTCAACCACCAGGTCGGGCGGAACCGGATCGAGCGCCGCGTCGAGGAGGGATAGATCCTCCCCTTCGATCACTTTCACCGCCACCCCGAAGGCGAGAGCGAGACGGTGGTTGGTGGAGGCGTCCGGGCTCAACCGATCAGGATCGGAGAAGAGCAACACCTCGACATCGTGCCCGCCGTTGGCCAATTGGCGCGCAACGGCGAGACCGTCCCCACCGTTGTTGCCGCGCCCGCAGAGAATGAGCACCCGTTCGGCTTCGGGGAACCGATC
Organism: Deltaproteobacteria bacterium; assembly: GCA_049188105.1. Lineage (GTDB taxonomy): Bacteria > Acidobacteriota > Thermoanaerobaculia > Thermoanaerobaculales > Sulfomarinibacteraceae > Sulfomarinibacter. Next base: position 2,453 of record JAIVTZ010000035.1, read on the forward strand.
GCGCATGGCATCGACGACGCCGGTGGCGGCGTTTTCCATGAGAACTAGACCGGGTACTCCGAGATCCTCGATGGTGTGCCGGTCGGCCTCGCGCATCGCCTCGTTGTCGAGCACGGGGAGCATTGCATCCTCCTCAGTAGATTGTACTCCGAGGTCACTCCACCCAGTGTAGAACGTTGCGGATCACCGACCACCGTTGGCTGGGAGGAACCGCCGTGCGGCCGAGAATCCAGTGGTCGTAAAGTTGGGAGATCCTGCCCGCGTCCCGCTTGAGCCCGATCCAGAGATCCATGAAACGGAGGAACTCTGGGTCGCCCGGAGCCACGGCGTATCCGAGCGGCCACCTGACGTCACGGCGGAAGGGCACGACCACCTGGTACTCGGGGTGGAGCAGGGTCCATGCCGATCCGGCCTCGGCACTGATCACGAGCACGTCGGCGATCGGTGTCTCGGCATCGAAGAAGTCGGCAAAGCGGGGGACATCAACGATCTTCACATCCGGGAGTGCTTGGTTCACGATTCGATTGATGTCTGGGTTGTTGACCACTCCGAATCGCAGATCATCGGCTTCCAGGAGCTCCTCCATCGTATCGACCTCGGTGCGCATGTGGTCGGGTACGACAAGTGCCGGAGTCAACTCGAGATAACTGCGGGTGAACGGGATTTCGAGGAAATGCGAGGCGCTGGCGCCGATCCCGGACATGATGATGTCGCAGTGATCCCGTTTGAGGTGTTCGACCATGTTTTCGGGGTGATCAATGGGTGCGAGCTCGACCGTCACGCCGAGGTCGATAGCCAACTGGTGGGCCATTTCGACGTCAAATCCAACCAACTCGCCACTCACGTTGAGGTAGGAAAACGGAAGGTTGTTGGTGAGGTAGCCGACACGGATTGCGCCGCGCTCGCGGATGCGATCGAGGCGGGACTGGCCTGCCGAAAGTGGTGAAGGATTTGGAGATGCTTCGTCGAGGAGGTCCACGGGCGCAGGCTCGGTGGTCATTTGCATGCCCGCGATGATCTGACCGCGGTCTTCGTCCTGGTGCAGCGCCCAACCGAGGTAACCGCGGGTAGCTGCGATGCTCGCGGCAATGAGCAACCCGGTGACGGCCACAGCCGCCACCGCGCGTCCACGATTGAAACGCATCCACCCAGTGGCCGCCGCCGTGGCGATGGCGGTGAAGGCGAAGAGGTGCATGGCGCCCGTCAGTGACGACAGGTGCCCGTTGATGATCCCGGAGAGCAGAAAAAGGTTGAAAAGATCGGCGGGGAGGTGGAACAAATCCAGCAGGAAAGGAATTGCGACGGTGACTTTGGCAAAGAAGCTCGGCAGACCGGCGAAGACCAACTTGGGATAGTCCGACAATGGCAACGGTTGTCCCACGAACCACGCGCCGAACGGGATGAAGACCATCGCCAGGAGCCTACCGATGTTGGGGAACGGGAAACCGATCGGCAGAGTGATGTCGATTGTCTGCTGGACCTCGGCATCACCAATGCCGTGCCGCTGGAAGAGCTCCTTGAGGTTCTCGATCAACAACGGCAGAACGATGAAGTAGTTGTTGGTGGCGAAGGCCGTGATCAATGCGCCGCGAGATACGGAGAGAATCTCCCGATAGCCGAACGGGGTGACGGCGGCGACCGCGAGAGGCAGGGCTACGAATGAAAGAATGAGGGCCGCAGCAGCGTAGATGATCATGTATCCCTGGAGACGCCCGATCTGATCGAGGGTGATGGTGCCCGCCGCGTTGGCTGCGATGACGAACACACCGTATGGGGTGAGTTGAGCAACGAAGTGGGTGACCTTGGACATCGCATCGAGCAAAACCCGCAGCGGTTCGATCACTCGCTCTTTTTGGGCGACGCCGATGAGCGCTACACCGAGACAGATACAGAAAAGGACCACGGCGGGCACCAGGTTCTCGGAGAGCGAATGAAACGGATTGGCCGGGATGTAGAGGGCGACGAAATCGACGTTTTCCGACGGGTGCAGGAGCGAGGTGCTGAAAAACCCGCCGGTATTCCAAACGGGGAGGGCCAGTGGAAGAAGGAGAATCACCGCAATCGCGACTCCCCACAGCGCCAACAACACGACGGCGGCGCGAACCGCAAGATGACGCGCGGTGTCGAGGGTCAGACTGCCGATGTTGACGATCAGGGCGAGGACGATATAGGGCAGCACCGTCATCTGCATGATGGCGACAAAGGTTTCGCCGAATATTGCGAGCTTGCCGCAAACCTCGCCGAAAAAGAGCCCGCAGGCAATTCCTGCTGTCAGTCCGACCACGATCTTTCGCGACAGAGTCATCTTCTCCCGTTTTGAAGGTCGCGGATCCGTCGCTTCAGTGGCCACCGTTGGCCTCCTCCCGGTCGGGTGTGAGTATGCCATTGCCGGCGTCGACGAAAAAGTGCGGACTGGGACCCGATCCGAATCGCTGCCGTTTTCGGTTCATAACGATCGCCCTCGGATTTCGTGGTTCCCTCTGAGGTGACCGGTGGGCGTCGGAGTGTTGAGTGGAAAGGATTTTCGTTGCGTTCAGTTGCCGGCCCATGGTGCGATCTCGGTCGGTGGACCGATGTCGAAGAGGATGGGTTCCTCACCCCACTCGTCGATGAGCGCCTGGATGTGCTCCACGAGCTTGTCTCGGCGCACCATCAGGGCGCTGATCTCGGCCTTGGACAGGTAGGGGGCCAGCCGCCGAGTGACCTCGCTTTCGTCCAGCTCGCGCAAGACCTTCCACAGGCGCCTCTCGCAGTGGGTGATGGCCTGCGGATACAACAGCTCCTCGGATGTTCCAAAGCAGCGCGAGCAGTCGATGAGCCACAATCGCCAGTTGCGATCGATCAGGGCGTTGCCGAGGTTGCTGTCGCGATTGCCCACCAAATTGTCGAAGACGTGCATGATCTCTTTCTGCTGGTTGAAACGTGCGATGCTCGGCGGATCGAAGCCCTTTTCTCTTCTCTCGTTTTCGGTGATGACCCCCTCGAGCCAGATCTGGACCGAGCCATCGTATCGCTTGATCTTGCGGCCGATGGTCGGCGGCACCCGGTCGTTGCCCAATAGACGGTCCACGTGGTAGGCGGCGATGTCGTAGCCATACCAGTCACGCCACATGAGGTACGTTTTCGACTTGCCCGCGGTCGTGTCGCGGATGTTGCGCTTCCTTTCGTCGATGTGCTTGAACACCGCGTGGAGTCGAACGCCCTGCCCGGCCAGAAGCACCTTTTTCGGGTCGCTGACGCCGACCGGGATCCTCTTCATGGACACGACCGCCGCGGTGCTCAAGAACTGCTCGATCTCCTCGTCCGACTGGAACGGCAGCGGATGCCCGTCCGCGTCGAGGAAGCGGTAGCCTTCGAACCGGCCGGGCGCCGTTTGCACGGTTTGCCGGGTCTCGCCGGTCTTCTCCGGCGGATCTTGGGCGCGGGTCGAGATCGTCGGGGCGACAGACGCCAGGAACGCAGCGGACACGATAAGAAGGCTCTTGATGGCGCTCATTTCAGACACCTAAGATGAGTGGTTCTGCCGGAAGAGATGTGCCAAGATCTTGATGCTCTGGTGCTTGCGAAGAGCGGACGCATACCCACCGGTATTCGGAGCATTTTCGCAAGTGGTCAGAGCGCAAGAGCTTGGTGCAGATCGCCGGTGAGAATCGCTCATCTTAGGTGTCAGGCTAATGAGTTTGGTGCAGGCCTGTCAAGCTCCACGCAGGCGATCGATGACCAGACACGAGGCGGATGCCGCCAACGCGGCAAACATCGGTTCAACGCCCAGCGGGTAGCCGCCGGCGCCCGCGCCGAGAATCCACAAACTCGAGGTGGCCGCGGCAAGCACCATGGCGAAGACCACGCCGGTCTGGCTCGGTCGCCACCGGGAGGGCAGGTGAACAGCTATAACGGGCAGGAGCAGGGTGGAGGTGACGACCGATCCAACGTGGTGCCACACCTCGACCACCGAATCGAAGAGCATCGCTCCCGACGCCGCGAGCGCCGCCGAAAGGACGAGGCCCCATCTGGTCCGTCGCCTCTCGGTCTCCGGCTCCAGGGGGTTGCGCGCGAAGTCGTGGCCGACGGTTGTGGCGGCGATGAACAGATTCGAGTCGAGGGTTGACATGACCGTCGCGAAGAGCCCGACCGTAAAGAGGGCCGCGGCCCACGGCGACAGCACGAGTGCGGCGAGGGAAGGGTACGCGCTCATTGGGTCCGCGAGGTCGGGAAGCAGTACCCGTGCCGCGAGGCCCGTGAAAATACTCAGAAAATCGAAGGCGATCCACAGAACGACTGAAACCAGCACCCCCGCCCGCGCGACGCGGGGACTCCTCGCGGCGAAGACCCGCTGATAGAAGGAAGGCTCGACCACTGTTTGCATCGCGATCAGATACCACACCAGCACTGTCTGCCACCCGAGCCCGCCGTCCCAACTGCGGTGGCCGGCCGGCAGGGCGGCCCAGAGGCCCGAAAGACCGCCGGTGTGGGCGAGGGCGGCCGGTAGGAGGATCAGAAAACCGCCGTACATCAGGAACAGCTGCAGAATGTCGGTGCGGACCACCGCCCGAAAACCGGAGAGACCGACGTACAACGCGGAAAACGATGCCGACACCGCGACCGCAGCCATGGCCGGCCATCCCGTGACCTGCTCGATCAGGACCGCGAGCATCAAGAGATAGGCCACCGGGAGGGTGGCGGCATAGACGGCGGCGGCTCCGGTGAGCGCCGCCCTGCGGCCGTACGCGGCGGCCAGCAGGTCAGGGATCGTGATCGCTCCGGACCGCCGGAGCCGAGGCGCCAGCCAGAGGGCGAAGACCGTGGCCGCCAGGTAGTAGGGAATGCCGAAAACCAACCACGTCGAGATGCCGAAGCGCCAGGCATACTCGCCGATACCGAGGATGCCGCCGTACCAGGTGGTCACCAAGGTTGCGACGAACGCCGGCAAGGTCAACCGGCGACCGGCGAGCAGGTAGTCGACCCCGCCGCCCCCGCGCCGCCCGCCCGAAAGAACCAGCAGCGCAACGGCGTAGACCGCTAACAAGAGCATCACGAGCGTGTTCACGTGTTGAGTCTATATGTACTCTTTTTCAGTAATTCGGGCCGGGGCGCTTTTGAAGCGCACCGGCCCGAATTACTGTGCGGTACACTTAATACGGATCTTAGGGGGATTTATGCATATTAATGATGTCCTCAAGGTGGCGGTCGAGCGCAAGGCGTCCGACATTCATCTCAAGGTCGGGGCCCACCCGGTTCTGCGCATCGACGGGCGCCTGCAAGTGCTGACCGAGTTCAAGCGAATGATGCAGGAGGACACCATCGCGATGGCGTTCTCGATGATGTCATCGCGCCAGAAAGAGCGCTTCAAACACCTGCTCGAAACCGACATCGCCTACTCGGTTCCGGGAATGGGGCGCTTCCGCTGCAATATATTCCAACAGCGTGGGTCGGTCGGCTTGGTACTGCGGCTGATCCCGGCGCGAATCCAAACATTCAAGGAGCTGATGCTGCCGAAGGTGCTCGAGAAGATCTGCGAGGAGCAGCGAGGCCTGGTGCTTGTGACCGGCACCACCGGATCGGGCAAATCGACATCCCTCGCGTCGATGATCGACTTTGTCAACACCCGGCGGATCGAGCACATCATGACGATCGAGGACCCAATCGAGTTCCTCCACCGCGACAAGAAATCGATCATCAATCAGCGCGAAATCGACGTCGACACCAAGCAGTTCTCCTCGGCGCTCCGCTCGGCCATGCGCCAGGACCCCGACGTCATCCTGGTCGGCGAGATGCGCGACTACGAGACCATCGAGACGGCGCTGTTGGCGGCCGAGACCGGCCACCTGGTTCTCTCCACCCTCCACACCGTGGACGCGACCGAGACCGTCAACCGCATCATCTCGGTCTTTCCACCGCACCAGCAAAAGCAGATCCGCATTCAGCTGTCAGCGGTCCTGAAGGCCATCGTTTCGATGCGCCTGTTACCCCGCGCCGACGGCCTCGGCCGCGTGCCCGCGGTCGAGGTTCTGATTACCACCGGATACATCCGCGACTGCATCGAGAACAAGGAGAAGACAAAGCTCATCCGGGACGCCATCAATCAGGGCACCAGCCAGTACGGCATGCAGACCTTCGACCAGTCGCTCTATCTGCTGTACAAGAACGGTCTCGTCACTCTCGAGGAGGCGTTGCGGCGGGCTACCAACCCGGACGAGTTCAAGCTCAAGATCCAGGGCATCCAGTCCACCTCTGACATTTCCCGCGAGGAGATGGACGGGGTGCTGGAGCTGGGCACGGAATCCGATCTCGATCCCTTCGCCGACGAGTCGCCCTTCGAGTTCGGTGAAAGCGGGTAAGTAAGGTATTAGGTGTTAGGTATTAGGTATTAGCTCCGGACCCCTGGCTCTGCTGATACCTAATACCTAATACCTAATACCCAATACCTTATGGCTCCTCCACGCGATGCGTACCAGACCGCTCTCGATCTGTTGTCGCGCCGCGACCATTTCCGGCGCGAGCTCGTGGACAAGCTCCGCCGCAAGGGCTTTCCGGCCGACGAGGTCGAGGCGGCCATCGCACGCTGTCAGGATCTCGGCCTGGTGGACGATGAACGGGTTGCCGAGCGTTTTGTCGAGGTGAGGGCCGCGACCCGGGGCTGGGGCCCGAACCGCCTGGCCGCCGAGCTGAGAAAGCGGGGCGTGGCGCCCGATGATGCCGAGAGAATGGCGAGGGTCTCCTCCGAGCTGGGTGAGGAGGCCATGCGCACGGCGCTCAGAAAGCTCGAGGTGCGGGCGCCCGAGAGGTGGTGGCAGGATAGCCAGCGCCGGGCCCGGATGATAAGCTCCCTCATCGCGCGCGGCTTTGAGACCGACGCGGCGATTTCCGCCGTTACCGAAATGGCGGCATTCCGGGAGAACACCACCGATGCGCTCGATGACCAGTAAAGAAATCCGAGATACCTTTCTGGACTACTTCGCCTCGAAGGGGCATCAGATCGTCCCTTCCTCGCCGCTGCTGCCGGGGGGCGACAGCACGCTGCTCTTCACAAACGCCGGTATGAACCAGTTCAAGGACGTCTTCGCCGGTCGTGAGCAGCGCGACTCCAAACGTGCGACCTCGACCCAGAAGTGTGTGCGCGCGGGCGGCAAGCACAACGATCTCGAAAATGTGGGCTACACCGCGCGCCACCACACCTTCTTCGAGATGCTCGGCAACTTCTCCTTCGGCGATTACTTCAAGAAGGAGGCGATCGAGTTTGCGTGGGAGCTGCTGATCGATCACTACGGGCTGCCCCTCGAGCGGCTCTGGTTCACGGTCTTCACCGACGACGATGACGCCGCCGCCCTGTGGGAGGAGGTGGGCGCGCCGCCCGAGCGGATCCTCCGCTTCGGCGAGAAGGACAACTACTGGTCGATGGGGGAGACCGGGCCGTGCGGCCCCTGCTCGGAGATCCATTTCGATCGAGGAGAGGATCCTCTGGCGCCCGGTCGGGTCGATTTGGTCAACGGTGACGGCGACGACATCATCGAGATCTGGAACCTGGTCTTCATGCAGTACGACCGCGACGCCGAGGGTGAGCTGCATCCACTGCCGAAACCGTGTGTCGACACCGGCGCCGGTCTCGAGCGCATCGCCACCGTCCTCCAGGGCGTCGAGTCCAACTACGAGACCGACCTCTTCGTACCCATCATCGATGCTATCGCCGAGCTGGCCGAACGGCCCTACGACCCGGCGAGCGAGCTGGCGCCGGCGTATCGCGTGATCGCCGACCACGTTCGAGCCTCCACCTTTCTCCTGACCGACGGCGTCGTCCCATCCAACGAGGGCCGCGGCTACGTGCTCCGCCGGATCATCCGGCGAGCCCTGCGCTACGGCCGCCAGTTGGGTCTCGACGGCGCCTTTCTCCACACCCTGCTGCCGGTTGTCGTGGAGGTGATGGGCGACGTCTTTCCCGAGCTGGAAAAACGCCGCGAGGTCATTGCCACCCAGCTTCGCCAGGAAGAGGAGCGGTTTGCCAGGACGCTCAATGCCGGGACCGACGTTGCCGGAAAAGAGCTCGAGCGCCTCAAGAGGGCGGGGGAGGACGTGGTTCCGGGGGCGGTCGTCTTCGACCTCTACCAGACCCACGGCATCCCGGCAGAGCTGATCGAGGAGTTCGCCCAGGAGGAGGGCTTGCAGATCGACCACGACGGCTTCGCGGCCGCCCTCGACGAGGAACGAAAACGTGGTCAGGCGTCGTGGCGTGGCAATCTGCTGTCGCACTTCCGCCCCGAGTACGAGTGGGTGATGGAGAAAGGCATCCGATCCGAGTTCGTCGGCTACGACCGGTTCCAGCACACGAGCGAGATCACGGCGCTGATCGGCGACGATGGTCTCGAAGACCTGCTGGACACCGGAGAGAGCGGCGAGGCGGTCCTCGCCGAGACGCCGCTCTACGCCGAGGCCGGGGGACAGATCGGCGACCGCGGCCGACTCACCTGGGACGGTGGGAGCGCGGTCGTTCTCGACACTCAGAAACCGATCGAGGGCCTCATCGTCCACCGAATCGTGGTCGAGGCGGGCCGGCTCGAGCTCGGGACCGAGGTGCGCGCGGAGGTGGCCGAGGTCACCCGCATCGACACCCAGCGCAACCACACCGCCACCCATCTCCTCCACGCCGCGCTGCGAAAGGTCCTCGGTGACGCCGCCCAGCAGGCGGGCTCCCTCGTCGAACCCGACCGGCTGCGATTCGACTTTTCGTGGGGCGACCCGGTCGATCCGGAGCAGCTGCGCGAGATAGAACGCCTGGTCAATGCGGAGATCGTTCACAACCTGCCGGTCACCAAGGAGATCATGGCCATCGACGATGCGCGGGGGCGTGGCGCCATGGCGCTCTTCGGCGAGAAGTACGGCGACACCGTCCGTGTCGTTACCGTCGGTGACGGGGACTTCTCGGTCGAGCTGTGCGGCGGCTGTCATGTCGATCGCACCGGCGACATCGGCCTCTGCAGCGTCGTCTCCGAGCGCGGGGTGGCAGCCGGCGTGCGGCGCATCGAGGCGGTCACCGGCCGCGGCGCCGTCGAACGCATGCAGGCGCGCGAGCTGCTGGCCGAAGAG
>JAIVTZ010000036.1:0-11495 GCA_049188105.1 Deltaproteobacteria bacterium
GAGATTGGGCCTCTGGGTGCGTTTCTCCGACTGGAGCGAGGGAGGGATAGGCCGTCCGGCCATCCCGACCGAGCGGAGGGAGGAAAACGCGGCCAGAGGTCCGAGATCGGCGCGATCACACAAAAGGTGGGGGGTGCGTCGTTCGGCAGGGGGTAGCCCGCCGGCGCGCCGCAGGCGCGCGCGGGCGCGTTCACCGGAGGTGCCTGGCATCCCGGCATGACGTTGTCCTCAACGTCATGTCGGCGTGCCTGGCATCCTCTCGCGGCAGTGCTCTGAGAAACGGGTAGCGACCGTGGCCGCGGGTGCAGCCCGCGGACGGCGGGCGGGCACACATCGGGCACGGACGCGGACTCAGGAGAGGGAGCGGGAACAGGAGCGGGAGCGGGAGCGGTTAGAATAGCCAGACCCACACGACGGGTCTGAGGGAATACGCGTTCGCGAACGATGGAGGATTGAATGAGTCAAGAGGCCAACTGGGACATGCTGGTGGTCGGCGGCACCGTCCTGACGATGGAACCGAACACCGAACCTATCAAGAACGGCGCCGTCGCGGTGACCGATGGACGCATCGCCGCTGTGGGACCGGCCGAGGAGCTTCTCGAGCTGTCTCCATCCGGCGCAGTGCTCAACGCCGGCAACAGCATCATCCTGCCCGGCCTCGTCAACACCCACTCTCATCTCGCAATGACTCTACTGCGCGGAATCGCCGATGACATCCCGCTCAAAGAATGGTTGGAACAGCACATTTGGCCGGTAGAGTCCGAGTACATGAATCGCGAAACGGTTCGCCTCGGTACCGAGCTCGCGACCGCCGAGCTGCTGCTGGCCGGGGTCACCACAACCGCCGATATGTACTTCTTCGGAGACGAGGTGAGCGCCGTGCTCGCCGAGGCGGGCATGCGAGGTGTAGTTGCCGAGTCGCTCATCGATATTTCGACTCCGCGCTGCGCCACTCCGGAGGAAATGTTGGAAAAGCAGCGCGAGCTGCTCGAGGCCTACTCCAACCACCCGCTCATCACCCCGTCGGTGGCGGCACACTCCCCCTACTCCGTGAGCGCGGCCAATCTCGTAAAGGAAGCGGAGCTTGCCGAAGAGTACGAGGTGTCGATGCAAATCCACCTCTCGGAAACAACATGGGAGGTCGAGAAGCTCCTTGGCGAAAAGGGCGTGTCGCCCGTCGCCTACCTTGCGGATCTCGGCTTCCTCTCCGAGCGCACCGTGGCGGCTCACTGCGTCCACGTGTCGTCTGAGGATATCGAGCTGCTGGCCGAGTTCGAGGTCGGCGTTTCGCACAATCCGGTCAGCAATCTCAAGCTCGCTTCCGGAGTGTCACCAGTGCCGGCAATGGTCGCACAGGGGGTCAAGGTCAGTCTCGGCACCGACGGCGCCGCATCCAACAACACCCTCGACCTGCTGCGCGACATGCAGCTGGCCGCCCTGCTCCACAAGGGTATTACCGGCGATCCCACCGTCCTTCCGGCGCGGACCATGCTCGAGATGGTAACCATCAACGGAGCGCGGGTGCTCGGCCTTGAAAACATCGGCACCCTTGCCGAGGGGCGCGAAGCCGACCTCATTTGCGTCGCCGTGGACGGTCCCCACACCGCTCCCATGTACGATCCGTTCTCCCACCTTGTCTTTGCCGCGCGCTCGTCCGACGTCCGCCACGTGATGATCCGCGGCCAGGTCGTGGTTCGCAATCACGAGTTGCAGACCATGGACCGAGAACGCGTCGAAGCACAGGCGAGGGAGTTTTCGGAAAACGTTCGCTCGAGCTGACCCGGGACCTCCCGGGTCCAGGAACAAGGAGGGTTCGATGCACGTACCACCAAGGAACATCCTCGCGGCCACCGATTTCTCCGAGACCGCGGAGCGGGCGGCGGCGTTGGCCGGGACACTCGCTCGTCGTTTTTCGGCCGACCTTCATCTGCTCCACGTCGTGGTTCTCATCGAGGATTCCACTCTCGATGCAGGCGGCCGCGATCAGCTCGAGCGGCTGTTGGTCACCGGCGAGGAGGCGCGCCGCGAACTCCTAGAGAAAAGCCCCGTGAACCACGACCCATCCGTAACTCCCCATTTGGTTCGCGGAATCGATCCCGACGAGGTGATCGTCGAGACCGCCTCCAATCTGGGCTGCGAGCTGATCGTCATGGGAACGCACGGGCGCCGTGGCCTGTCCCACTTCCTTCTGGGCTCGGTGGCGGAGAGAGTGGTGCGCACGTCGCCGGCACCGGTGCTGAGCTTGCGCGCCGACGCAGTGGTCGAGCCCGACGGCATCGCCCAAATCCTGGTACCGTACGATTTCTCTGATGCGTCGGCCGAGGCGGTTCGCCAAGCGGCTGCCTGGGCGAACGCCTTGGACGCCGAGATCACGTTGCTGCACGTTGTCGAGCCGGTGGTCTATCCCGAGTTCTACTCGGTGGATGTGCTGCCGGACGACCTCATGATGCGCCTCACCACACGTTCGGAGGAGGCCCTCGACAAAGCTGCTGCCGAGCTTCTCGAAGGTCGGAGCTGTACGACTCTGGTCGAGGTGGGTCGCGCCGCCGACACCATCGTCAACCTCGCCGATCCGGAGCGATTCGATCTCGTCGTCATGGCGACTCGAGGCCTCTCCGGGCTGGAGCACGTCCTTCTCGGCTCGGTTGCCGAGTCGGTCCTCCGCCGCTCGAAGGTACCGATGCTGACCGTACCCGGCGGTTAGTTTTGAGTTTTCAGTTTTGAGTTTTGAGTTTCTCACAGCCTTCCGGCTTCGCCCTCTGGGCTGCGCCGTGACCAGGGCGGCCTCAATGACGCACCACCGCCAGTGGGTGGGGGGCGGGCGTCCGTAACTCAAAACTCAAAACTCTTAACTCAAAACTCTTCAATCGTCCGCCTTTGGCGGACGGTTGTAGGTGTTCATCGCCCGTTCGAGCCCATCCCGTAATGCAGCCTCGACCGCATCAGCCGCCCGTTGAACCGCGGCGTCAGCCCGATTTTTCTCGTCCGGAGAAAACGGAGAGAGCACGTACTCGGCAAGATCCGCCCCCTGCTCGGCGCCGCCGACACCGACCCGCAACCGCGGGAAACCGGTGCCGAGGGCGTCGCACAGGTCCCTGAGGCCGTTGTGGGTCCCGGGTCCGCCGGAGACCCGAATGCGCAGGGTGCCGAGGGGGAGATCCACGTCGTCCACGACCACCAGCATGTCCTCCACCCGCACCTCGAACTCCGCGAGCAGTCGGCGCGCGGCGGCGCCGGATCGGTTCATGTAGCTGAGCGGACGGGCGACAACCACCATGCGGCCCGGAGCGATGACCGCGAGCTCGCACGAGAACCGCTGCATCCACTCCTCTCGACCCCGCCGACGCAACACCTCGGCCGCCACCTCGAACCCGACATTGTGGCGGGTCCCGGCGTATTGCGCCCCGGGGTTGCCGAGACCGAGAACCAGATCGATGGCCATGACCGCCCGTGGCCGCTACTCGGTCTCTTCTTCCCCCTCGGCCTTGCCCTTGCCGATGACCTCCGGCTCCTCGGCCTCGGCCGTCACCAGCTCTTCCTCTTCGATCTCTTCCTCGACCGGCTCCTCGATGATCTTTGGTATCTCGACCACTGCCACGACGCGATTCTCGTCCTCGAGGAACTTGGCGTTCTCCGGCAGCTGCGACGCGAGATCGGCGACCTTGAGGTGCTCGCCGACCTCGAGGTTCGAGACGTCGAGCACGAACTTGTCGAACATTTCGCGCGGGAGGATCTCGATTTCAATATCTCGAGTCACGAAGTCGATCCGCCCACCGTGGCGCACACCAACGCAGTCGCCGACCAGCTCCACAGGCATCTTGACGGTCAGTTTGTGACCGCGGGTGATGCGGATGAAGTCGATGTGAATGAAGTGTCCGCCGATCCGATCGACCTGCAACTCCTTGATCATCGCCAGCCGTTCCTCATCCGTCCCCTTGAGCTTGAGCAAGAAGATGGTGTTTTCTCCGGCCGCAGTCTTGAGCAGCTCGCGAATTGAGTGCTCCTCCACCGCTATCGGCACCGGAGGCTTGCCGCCTCCGTAAACGACGGCCGGCACCATTCCCCGGCGGCGCATCCTGCCCGCTTCCGCGCTGCCCCGGCCTTCCCGGGTCTCCACCGTGACGACGATTTCTGGACTCTCAGCCATTGCAATACTCTCCCTTGAGGTTGTCTATTAGACGAAAAGGCTCGAGACCGACGCCCCCTCGTGAATGCGACGGATGGCCTCCCCCAGAAGAATCGCCAGCGAAAGCTGCTCCACCTTGGGGCTCCTTTTCGCCGATTCGCTCAGAGGGAGGGTGTCGGTCACCATGACCTTTTCGATCGAACTCGAATTGATGCGGTCGATGGCGGGACCCGAAAAGACCGGGTGCACGCCGGTGGCATACACCGATCGGGCGCCGCGCTCGATCAGCGCTTCGGCCGAATGAACCAGGGTCCCCGCGGTGTCGATGATGTCGTCGACGATCACGCAGTCATACCCTTTCACGTTTCCGATCACGTTCATGATCACGGCTCTGTTGGCCTCCGGACGGCGCTTGTCCATTATCGCCAGGTCGAGCTTCAAACGTTTGGCGAATGCACGCGCCCGTTCAACGCCACCGGCGTCCGGCGACACCAGCATCGGGTTTTCCAACTCGCTGCGACGAATCGCCTCGATGAGAACCGGCGCGGCGTAGAGGTGATCCACGGGAATGTCGAAAAAACCCTGAATCTGCGCCGCGTGCAGATCGATGGTCAGAACCCGGTCCGCGCCCGCGGTGGAAATCAGGTTGGCAACCAGCTTTGCGGTGATCGGCACCCTCGGCGCGTCCTTGCGGTCCTGGCGGGCATACCCGAGGTACGGGATCACGACGCACACCCGCGCCGGCGACGCCCTGCGGAAGGCGTCGAGCAGGATCAGAAGCTCCATCAGGTTTTCGTTCGGGGGAGGCCCCGTCGGCTGCACGATGAACACGTCCGCGCCACGCACGTTCTCTTCGATCTGGCAGTACAGCTCGCCGTCGGAAAAATTGCCGAGGCGCACACGCCCCTTCTCGATCTGCAGATAGCCGCAGATCGACTCCGTCAGCGCCGGATTCGCACGCCCGGAAAACACCAAGAGACGATGTTCTCTCAACATGAGCTACTTACCGATCACTCCCCGTGCTGCCTTCGTCGAACACCCGGCGAGACGACCGGGCTCGTGGCTGGGGCGGCAGGATTCGAACCTGCGAATGCCGGATCCAAAGACCGGTGGCTTACCGCTTGCCGACGCCCCAAACGCCGCAGAGTATACCCGATTAGGAAGGTCAATCCTCGATCTCTTTCCGACCGGGGGCCTCCGACGTCCAGAACTCCTCGTTGAACAGCTTTGCCGACAATCGATCCAGGACGGAATGCTTGGAATCCTTGCCGTGGGAACCGGAGGCGGGTCGGTCGCTGACGACTCTGGTGCGGCGGGCCGACTCGTACTCTTCGAGCACCCGCTGCTCGATATGGTCGCGAGTCTCGCTGTTGAGGGGGTGGGCGATGTCGCGCATCTGGCCGTTCCGCGTCTTGCGACCCGGCATGGTGACGAAGACCTGGCCCTCGCGACCCTCGATCACCCGCAAATCGTTGACCATGAAGCAGTCGTCAAACACCACGCTGGCAAACGCTCGGACCTTTCCACCCTTTGCAGGGCTGATTCGCACCTCGGTTACCTTCATTCTCAATCTCCCTCTCGAAATCCGATTCCCCGAACCTGCAACCGCTCGGTGAGCGGTTTTTGCCCATTTTGTCCCACGGCTGAATCGTCGGGCCGCGCCCGGGCAATCCTACCAATATGGCGTACACAGTAACGACCGGCCTGCCGGAGGTCAACCTGGAATGGTATTCAGTCCTCTCCGACCACGACGCAAACCGGCAGCTCCGGGAGAGGCGGTAGCTCGTCCACAGCATTCCACTCGAGTCGCACCAGCTCGAGCTCGGCCCAGCGGCCGTTCTCTCGCCGCACGTGCACCATGCCCGGAACCGAGGCGGTGTGGTCCCCGAGCTTGATCTTCCAACCGCCTTTCCCCGCTTTCTCCTGGGCTACCGACATGACTCGCCAGGGCTCGGGCGCCACCTCGATCAGCGCCGTCCACCCCGCCCCCTCGACGAGCAGGCGCCCGTCCGAGCGAATCGAAACCCGGTCCCCGTCGGCGGCGGGGAGCCTCCCACCGAGCAAACGGACGGCCTGCGGCAGAGGCATGGCCGCAATACCCAGGACCTGCTCGAGATCCACGGCCTCGAGCCGGCATCCCTGGCGCAGGTCGAAAAACGTGGCCGGCGCGGCGCCGTCCCAGGCGGTCAAGGAAATTGCGGAGCCGAACGGCTCGGAGACTGTGAGGCGACCCGCCTCCCCACTGGTCAGCAGCGACAGCCTCATGCCGCTGGAGGACGGCACGCGAAGGCGATACAGCGCCGCCGGATTACCGAGGAGAGGCCGGTTCAGTCGAAGTCGCGCCGCCTCCAAATCCGCCGTTCCAAGCACGGGAGCGGCCGACCGGCACCCGACCAACAGCAAGAGCGCGATCAGGATCGCCGCGGACGACGCGGTCGAATGGGTCGAATTGTCAGCGCGACCCATCATCCTCGGACTCGAGCAACGACCGCGCGTGCTCAGGGTCTTCACATCCCATGTCGAGCCCGAGCAACAGGAACCGACGCCCCTCCTGAGCTTGGCCGTCGGCGAGAAGCACCTCTCCAAGGTGGCAATAAAGGGTACCGTCCCCGAGATTTCCGTCGACGTCGATGGCGCGGCGCAGCCAGTGCTCAGCCTCGTTGAGATCCCCAAGGCGGTAGTGGACCCAGCCCAGGCTGTCCAGGTAGGCAGAGTTGTCCGGATCGATGGCGACCGCACGGACGATCAACTCCAGCGCCTCGTCGAGATGTACCTCGCGGTCGGCCCACATGTAACCCAGGTAGTTGGCGGCGCTGGCGTCGTCCGGCTCCTCTGCCAACAGGCGACGGAAGAGCTCCTCTGACTGCTCGACCTCTCCCGACCGTTCCAGGGCCGCGGCGCGGATGAAGAGAAGATCACGCCTCTCTCCGATGCGTGTAATCGCCGCCGCCGCTTCCCGATCCACATCCTGCCACCGCTCGAGGGTCTGGAGAATCTGCAGACCCAGGAGCACGCCTTCCGACGAATCCGAGTCGAGGAGCGGGCGCAACCGACGCCAGCCTCGCCGGTCACCGGTGCGCAGTAGAAACTCGGCCTCCAGCGCCTCCGCCTCTCTCTGTGCACGACCCTCGAGAGACGGCTGGATGCGGACGAGTGCCGAGACACCTTCCTCCCATTGTTCCTCGCGCCGGAAGGTCTCGGCCACGAGACGGACGTAGTCGGCCCCGGCGGCCTTGACGTCACCGACTCGGTCCAACCACTCCCTGGCCAGAATCGGATTGTCGGCGATCAGCTCGAGACGTGCGGCGGTCAGGGCAACCCTCACCGCCGGGAGCGAGCCCGCGTCGTTCGCGACTTGCTCCCAGCCGCGGTCGATCCACTTGCGTCCTTCGGCCTGGTCCCCAGTGCGATAGGTCGACCAGGCCATTGCGAGGATCAGGTCGAGATCGTCCGGGTTCTTCTTCAACAGTCGTTTCAACTTCGTCATCGCCTCCTCGTGGCGACCGAGGGCCGACAGGAGGTGGGCCTCCAGCGTTCGGGCTCGGACCGAATCCGGAGCACGTACCAGCACGCGCTGCACGGTCTCCAAACTCTGCTCGAGGTGGCCCCCCTCCCAAAGGAGTCCGGCGGCCCGCATCAGCGAATCCAGATCCATGTCTCCCAGCCAACCCAACATCCGCTCGCCCGCCTCACCCGGACGATCCATCTCGATCAGCAACTCGACGAGCTTTTCTCGGCACCTCGGCGCGGCTGGGCCGTCGGCGGCACACTCGGAGTACAGCTCGACCGCCTCCTCGGACCTTCCGTTCGCGGTCAGGAGATCAGCGTGCAGCATCACCAACTGAGAGTTGCCAGGGCGGTCCTCACGCAGGCGGGCGACGATCGCCTCCGCCTCTCCCGACTCTCCCCGCATCGTCAGGGTCTGGGCGAGGGAAAAGAGCAGATTTGGATCGCCCTCGTTGGCCTCGACGGCCTCGCGCAGAGCGGCCTCCGTGTCCGCGGCCAGCCCGGCGTCCCGAGCCGACAGTTGGGTCAAGGCGAGCGCTCGCACCCGCAGACCTTCGGCGCCCAGATCGTCGGCGTCATTCAGGACCGCGACCGCCTTGTCGGCCATCCCGACATCGACCAGGAATCCGGCGTAGGCCAACCGCACCTCGTTGACGTCGGGCGCTTCGCTCACCGCCCTCGCATACGCATTCATCGCCTCGCGATACTGTCCGCTGGCTTCGAGCACCCGTGCTTCGAGGTATGGTTCCAGGCCCCTGGGCAGGCCGTCATTTTCCCCGTCCGGGACTTGCCCGGCAGCTGCACCGGTTGCGACAACCAGCGCAATCACCACCAGTGCTCTGTGTCTCATGTTTGAAGGAAACAAGTTTCTATCCATTTCGACGGCGTCGGCCCTGCCGCCGTGATACCAGTATCAGACACTGGTGGGACGGGCCTCCACCATAGAACACGCACGAGTGTACCTCTTATTGCCTCGAGCACATCCTCCAAACAGACGCCTTGATGCTAGAATCACCGCCGATGACTGAATCTGAGCAATCCAATACGTTGTTTACCGACCGCACATTTCACGATTTGGACCTTCCGGAGCCGATTCAACGGGCCATTGACGACCTGGGGTTCACCCGCCTGACGCGGGTACAGGCGGAGGTGTTGCCGGTATCGCTCGAGGGACAAGACGTGGTGGCACAGGCACAAACCGGTTCGGGCAAGACCGCCGCCTACCTGCTGACGATCTTCGCCCACATTCTCCGGACCCCCCGAGAATCCTCCCCGGAGACGCCGCGGGCCTTGATCGTGGCGCCCACCCGCGAGCTCGCGGTCCAGATCGCGGGCGATGCCGAGGGCCTCGGCCATCACGCCGGCATTCGAACCCACGTCGTCTTCGGCGGGCTCGATTATCGCAAGCAGCGGGAGATACTCGAACGTGGCACCGATCTCCTCGTCGGTACGCCGGGACGGCTGATCGACTATCACAAGAAAGGCTCGTACTCCTTGCGCAAGACCGAGATGGTCGTTATCGACGAGTGCGACCGCCTCTTCGACATGGGCTTTGCCGAGGATCTCCGGTGGCTGTTGCGCCGCACTCCGCACCCGACGGAACGACAGTCGATGATGTTCACCGCCACTCTTTCCCAACGGGTGATGACCCTCGGTTGGAGGCAGATGAACAACCCGGTCGAGGTAGTGGTCAGTGCGGATCAGCTGACGCCGGACACGATTCACCAGGTGCTTTACCACGTCGCGACACGCGAAAAGCTGTCATTGCTCCTCGGCATCCTGGAGCGGGAGGGCAGCACCCGCACCATGGTCTTCGTCAACACACGCTACCGGGCGCAGCGGTTGGTCGACGATCTTCGCCGTCACGGCTTCGCGGCCCGCGGCCTCACCGGCAACGTGGTCCAGACCAAGAGGCTTCGGGTGCTCGACGATTTCCGCAACGGAACGCTGCCGATCCTGGTCGCCACCGACGTGGCGAGCCGCGGCCTCCACATCGAAGGGGTGAGCCACGTCATCAACTACGATCTTCCACAGGACTCCGAGGACTACGTCCACCGCATCGGTCGTACCGCCCGCGTCGGGGCGGAGGGCAAGGCCATCACCCTCGCCTGCGAGGACTACATCTACTCCCTCGACGCGATTCAGCGCTACGTGGGCTACGAGCTGCCGACCGAGTTCGCCGATGACTCGCTGTTCGCCAAGGTTCGACCCCGCGACCGGCGACCGCACCGCACCGATGACCGTCGCGATCGGCCCCCCGGTGCACGACGCGGCGGGCCGGATCAAAAGACCGCTGAGGGCGAGGGGAAACTACGGAAACCACGCCGAAGGCGGCGACCAAGACGAAAGCCGAGTGGTGATGGGGGCGGTCAGAGCGAATCGTGATGCGGGTCAATTTCCAGAAAAATCCAGCTGCCGCTCATCGTCGTCGGACCATTCCGGAAGCAGCGGGCCTTGTGTCGACGGGTCGCACCACACGACGTCGCGTGGCGCGGCCGGTAACGCGGCTGTGGCCACCAACTCCAGGCTCTCGACCCTGATGATCTGTAGCTCGGCGGTCGCCAACCCGATCGCCACATCACGCCCGTCGGGTGAGACGGCGATACGGACCGGAGGGCCGGCGAGCGGAACCGTCCGTTCCTTTTTCCGCTGCAGGCCTTTCTTCTTGTCCGCCTTGATCTTCCAGACAACGAGCTCACCGCCTCCGTCTTCTCGCTCGACCGCGACCACCAGGGATGATCCGTCGTCTGCGAAAACCAGATCCACGGCCCTGCCGTTGACACCAAATACAGCCCCCGGAGCGAGTGTCGCGGGTTCCGCCAGCAGCACCTGGCCGGAGCCGGCATCCGCCAACGCCATCACGCCAAGCTTCAGCGAAAGGGCGAAGTGCCGGACATCGCCGGCCAACGGCCGTCGGTAGACGACCTTGCCGTCGCCGAGGTGCAGGGTGGTGATAACGGCAGCTGAACCACCGTCGGGAGACCTCTCCAGCACAATCAGAATCGTGTTGTCGGCGACAACCGCTACCTGCCACGGGTTTTCGAACCGGACCTCGAAGCTGTCCATGAGGGCACGCTCCGGATAGCTCACCACCAGCATCCTTTTTCCCAACACCACGTATCGATCGGCCATGCTGCCGAAGTGAGGCATGGTGACACCATCGATCACATCCCGCGCACTCATCGTGCGAAGGTCGATAACCGATGTTTTTCCGTGCACCAGATCGGGAGCGAACAAGGTGCCGCCTGGGGCGGGAAAGAGCCACGCCACCGGCCCGGTCTGAATCGACCTGGTATTCCCAGAGACCGGATCGGCCAGCACAACGACATCGCCGCCCGACACAGCGACCAGCCCCACCGGCGGGCTCTCCTTGGCCGACACGGCTGACAGACTCAGCGCCAGACCCAGGACGAACCCACAGGCGCATCGAAGATTCATGGCCATAGACCGACTTCACCCCCAAGGACACCAGGATACCCGAAGGCGGGTGGGGCTGCCCACCCGCCTTCGCAGATGCAAGATGCAAGATGCAAGATGCACCGGCCCATCCTCGGAAGATTTCGAATTTCGAATTTCGAATTTCGAATTTGCCGTCCCCAAGCTGCATCCTCCTCCCGGAGCCCCCAGTCGGCGTGGCGCTGTCGCGGAGGGCCTCGTCGCGAGGGCCGCGCAACGTTTTCTCGACAGGGGGCCCGGCTGTTCTCGTCACGTAGGACGCTTCCAGCACCGTCGACACACCACAATCAGCCTCGAAGGCCATTTATCACTCCTACCTCTCGGAAAGTCGCGGCGGGCCCGGCCCGACGTGGCTTTCCGAGGGCGGGTGGGCGGGGGGTGGGGGCGGGGAAATGGAGTCCGAGGG
>JAIVTZ010000037.1:0-11463 GCA_049188105.1 Deltaproteobacteria bacterium
GGCGGCGAATCTTGCGCCCGGCCCGTTCGAGCGGGCAAGTCCTGCCACAAATAGGTTTGAAGCGGCTCCCCCGTCCGCGTAGAGCATTCCGTCGATTTCGATCGGTGGGAAGACCCCGGGTATGGCGCTCGATGCCAGGAGGATCGAATGAAAGCGATCGAAAGAACCGCCCTCGAGAGCCAGCCGAGACTCTCGACCGAGATCGAAGATACGGCCGACTCCCATATCCAGGTTGACGGTTCCGATCAGCAGCAATCGGTCATCTTCCGTTTCTTCAGCTATTGAACGGACCAGTCGCTCGTCGACGGCGCCACGGATCGTGTCCTGGAGGTGGCAATTGTTGAAGAGGGAAACGTGGCCCTTCTTGAAGTAGAACGCGCCGCGTTTCTTGACCCAATTCTCCTCCGGGCTGGCGAAGAACTGCGCGACCGAGGTGTAGGCCTCATCGGTGCCGATGAAAGCGTAAGGCGAGATCAACGCGCCGGCACTGACCCCGGTGACCATGTCGAAGTCGGGTCGGGCATTCGGTCCGGGCGGGAGCGTGCCCCAACCTTCCATGAACCCTGCACCAAAGGCTCCTTTGGCCCCGCCGCCCGACAGAACGAGAATGTCGTACACGAATTCTGCGCCGGTTTCCACGTGGTTCTCGTACTCGCGTTCGAGTCGGCGCACCACGGTATCGGCCAGATGCTTCCTGTCGGCGATGGACTCGGCGGCATAAGGTCCCTGCATCTCGTGCAACTGGACCTTGGTGACGTCCCGCAGCGCCATCTTCTGCCGCCGCTGTTTCTTCGTGCCCTCGCATCGGTCCTTCTCCGCAGCCGCAACCGGCAACGACGCGAGGACACAGACGAGCAATCCCGACAACGTGCGAGTGGCGAATGGTCTGATCCATTCAGGTGTCATGCTCATTGCCTACCTTTCACTCGATTTCTGAACACGCACTCAGCAACGGAATACCTCATTGCGACGCCCGCCCTTCCACGGCCTCGCGGGCGCCTTCGGGTGGGTCGATTCGAAACGGTTCGTCGAGGCCCCTGATGATCCTGGCATCACGACTGTAGACATCTTTGTAGAACGACACGGTGCCGTGCTCGTCCACGTCTGCGGTCCAGTACAGCAGCATCACCGTGACCGGCCTATCGAGGTTGACCCTGGTCGTCTTACGCGACGCGATCACCTGGTCGATCCGGTCGCGATCCCAACCCTGGTCGTCGAACAGGTGCACGGCGAGGTCGAAAGGGTTCTGGGTGCGGATGCAGCCGTGGCTGAAGGCACGCTCGGCGCGAGCGAAGAGCCCCTTGCTGGGTGTGTCGTGGAGATAGACCATGTACTTGTTGGGAAAGATGAACTTGACCTGGCCGAGGGCGTTGCCGGTACCCGGCTCCTGTCGAATCATGTAGGGAAAGCCCTTGGTGGTGGCTGCCCAGTCGATGGTCGCCGGATCGACGATCGTGCCCGAAGTCGTGACTACGCTCATGTTGTTCCGGCTCAAATAGCTCGGGTCCCTGCGGATCGCCGGCAGGGTCTCCTTGCGGAGAATGCCGGGCGGGATCGTCCAGGTCGGGTTGAACTCGGCGTACTTCAGGGTGCTCTTGAAGACCGGTGTCGCGTGGTAGGGCTTGCCCACCTGGACCTTGGTCCGCCAGGTCCGTTCGCCGTGCTCGACGAGCTCGAGATAAAAGCCAGCGATGTTGACGATGATGAAGGTGTCCTCGATATCGCGAAAGACCCACCTGGCGCGCTCGAGGTTGGCGCGGATCTGGTCGATCCGTTCCTCCACCGGCACGTTGAGCTCCTCGAGGCTTCGCGGCCCGACCGCGCCGTCGGCCGCAATCCCGTGGCGTCGCTGGAATCTTTTGACCGCTGCCTCGAGCTGCTCGTCGAAGACTTCGGGGTCGGCCGGCGTCGGACCGCCGAAATCACCGGTCAACCGGAGCCGATAGCGGAGGACAACCACCCGAGGGCCGGTGGACCCGAGCTTCATGCCGTCGCCCTCCGGAACGGTCGGCCAGCCGCCGCTGGCACCGATGTCCTGGTAGGTCACGAGCGCCTGACGCAGAAGCTCGTACTTCGGGACGCCTGGAGCGGCCATCTGGAAGGCGCCGGATATCTGCCGACTCTGGAGCACGCCGTTGATCGCCAGGACAGGGTCCTGGTTCAAGATCTTGCGGCTGAAGTTCCAGGCCGTGTCGAAGGTCGACGGATCGAGCTTGCCGAACCTGAGCGTGACCAGGAGCCGTGCAAAGGCATCCGTGCAGAGTATTTCGGTGTCGGCCCGGTATATCGGATCGCCTGCCGCAGGACCGGCGTCGAGACGCGCGCCGAGCTGGTGGGCGTGGAAGTCGTCCGGGTTGAGCCCGTGCTCCGCCGACTGCAGCACGCCGTCGTAGAGCTGCCGAACCATTGACGGGTCGGTCCACACGGGTTCCCAGGAACGCAGCTCGTAGAGCTTGGTGATACCCAGAATCGTGGCGATCGGCGCCCCATCCACCATCGGGTTCTGGGTCGACGAAAGCTCCGCCACACGCTCGCGCAAGACGATGTGATCGTTCGCTTCGGACGAAAGCGATACCCAGAGCATGATGGCCGCTATAAGAACTGCGGTGCGGCTGCGGCGGTCGAAAAGAAGAAACGTCATGTTGGCCTCCTCAGGACACTGGTACGGTCTTTTCGGCCCGTGCCGGTCGGGTTTTCCGTGTGGTCATGGGGGTAATGTAGCCCCGGCAACGACCTGTCGCTATTCCACTTTGGTGGTACTTCCCACCCACCCACCCGGTGATTACTGGCTACTGGCCACCGGGCGGGTGGGTGGGTACTGGCTACTGGCCACTAACAAACTGACCCTACGGGCTGGCGACCCGGAAGAAGACCGCGTACAGGACCGGAACCACCACCAGCGTCAGGATCGTCGCGAAGAAGAGCCCGAAGACGATTGTCACCGCCATGGCGATAAAGAAGGCATCGGCAAAGAGCGGGATCAGACCCAGCATGGTCGTGCCGGCGGCCATCATGACCGGGATCAGACGGCTCATGCCGGCCCCCACAATGGCTTCGTAGATGCTGTCTTTACTCTTCTCCAGTGCGCCGATCTCATCGATCAGCACGATCGCGTTTTTGATCAGCATCCCGATGAGGCTCAACAGCCCGAGAAGCGCCATGAACCCGAATGGCTGGTTGGTGGAGAGCAGCCCGACCGTCACTCCGATCAGCGCCAGGGGCACCACGAGCCAGACGATCGCGGTTTTCTTCAGCGAGTTAAAGAGGAAGATCACGACAAAGACCATCATTCCCAGAATCGGCGGGAAGTTTTTCGCCAACCCGCCCCCGGCCCGGGCCGAGTCCTCGGCCTCGCCGCCCCAGGCCATCGAGTATCCCGGAAACCCGTCGAGCGGCAGCGAGCCGTCGTCGGTGATCGTCACTGTGGCCGCCGTATGCTTTTTCGGCTCCGACCCGGTGATGGTCACCAGATCCAGATCCAGAGCCTGCTCGATGGGCACCTTGACCTCGGCGAGTAGCTCGCTCGGAAGACCGTAGGCGACGTCCGCGAAGACGGTGATCGTGCGCTGGCGGTGCCGCCGCCAGATGTAAGGGTCCTCGAAGGTGAGATCGAACCCGCTAACCACCTGTCCCAGCGGCACGTAGCGCTGGCTGGCGGGGCTCCAGATCCTGGCCGCGTCGAGGTTGTGGAAGTCGGACCGCTCGGACTCCGGTGCACGAGCGACGATCTGGTAGAGCTCGTCCCGTTCTCGAAACACTCCGACCGCCTGGCCCTCGACCGCGATTGCGAGCGCCTCGGCGATCTGAGGCCGTTCGAGACCGAGATCCCGGGCCTGTGCCTCGGCGATGCGCGGGCGCAGAACCTTGACCCGATCCCGCCAGTCGTTGCGCACGTACTTGGTTCGTGGATTGGCGCGGAGGATCTCCTCGGCCCGGCCGGCGAGCTCACGCAGCACGACGGGATCGGGGCCCGAGACCCGCACCCGGATCTTACCGGGCTCACCCGGGCCGAGAACGAATTGCTGGGCGATCACCGTGGCATCGGGCAGCAGCTCGCCGAGCCCTTCCTCGATCCGCGGCATCAGATCCGCAATCTGTTTGTAGTCCGTCACATCGATGAGCATCTGGGCGTAAGCCTCCCACGGCTTTTCGGGCACGTAGGTCAGCAGGAATCGGGTGTGGCCGCCACCGACATAGGTCGTCACGTGGGTCACGCTTTCGATCGCCAGCACGTGCTCCTCGGCCAGACGCATCTTCTCCGCCGTGGTTTCGATCCGCGTACCCTCGGGCATCCAGACATCGACCATGAACTGCGGGCGGGTCGACGAGGGGAAGAAGCTCTTTTTGATGGACCCGAAACCGATGACAGCCCCCACGAACATTGCGACCACGACCGCCAGAGTCACCCACCGCATCCGGATCGCCATTTCGAGGAACCGACGGTAGCCCCGATAGAGGGCGCTCCCATAGGGGTCCTTTTTCTCGCCGGCGTCCGCACTGCCCACGGGCAGGAACGTCGCGCAGAGCAGCGGCGTCGTCGTCACGGCGGTGAACCATGAGAGTCCGAGCGAGATCATCACCACCGTGAACAGCGACCGGCAGTACTCGCCAGTTGAGTCCTGCGACAGACCGATGGCGCCGAATGCGAGGATGGCGATGATCGTCGCCCCGAGCAGCGGCGTGGCGGTCTGGCCCACCACCTCACGGGCGGCGTCCATTCCCGACATGCCGCCCTGCATCCGTATCCGCATGCCGTCGGTGACCACGATGGCGTTGTCAACCAGCATTCCAAGGGCGATGATCAGCGCCCCGAGCGAGATGCGCTCGAGGATGACGTCCTGCGTCTGCATGATGATGAACGAGCCCATGATCGTCAGGGCGAGCACGAACCCGATGATCAAGCCGGAGCGCACCCCCATGAATATGAGGAGCACGACGATCACGATGGCGACTGCCGTCATCAGGTTCTTCATGAACGCATTGATGGAAATGGTGACGGCCTCGGATTGCAGGGACACCACTCCGAACTCGATGCCCAGCGGAATCTCGCCAAGCAGTTCCCGGACCCTCTTGTCCAGGGCCTGCCCCATGGTGACCACGTTGCCGCCCGCCACGGTCGAGATGCCCAGTCCGATCCCCCGCACCCCGTCGTAGCGCAGGATGCTCGAAGGGGGGGTTTCGTAGTCGCGAACGATTGTCGCCACATCGCCGAGATACACAGCCCGCGCCGAGGATCCTTGTCCGCGGATCAGCAATCGGCCAAGATCCTCGATATCAACGATCTCACCCGTCGGGTTGAGGGGAACACGCTCGACCCCGGCCACCGCCCTCCCCGAAGGCGAGACCAGGTTCTTTTGCGCAAGAACGCCGTAGATCTGGTCGGGAGAGATGCCGAGCTGGGCCATCGTCTCCTTCTTCATCTCGACGTAGATCGTCTCCTTGACGTTGGCCAGAATCGAAACCCGTTTGACGTCTTGCACCCGCAAGATCTCGACCTGTAGCATCTTGGCGACCTCGTAGAGCTCCGAGAGCTCGTAGCCGTCGCCGGTCAGAACGATGTACACGCCGTAGACATCGCCGAAATCGTCGTTGACGATCGACGGTCCGGCTCCTGGCGGAAGCTTCCGCTGGTAGTCGTTGACCTTGCGCCGCAGCTCGTCCCAGACCTGGGGCAGACCGTTCTTATCGTACTTGTCCTTGATCGAGACCTTCACGTACGACAGACCGCGGGAGGACCTCGACTCGACCCTCTTGACCTGGCCGAGCTCCTGGGCAGCCGACTCAATCTGGTTGGTGACCTCCTCCTCGACCTCCTGGGGGGAAGCACCGGGGTATGGCGTCAGGACGATGGCATCTTTGATCGTGAACTCGGGGTCTTCGAGGCGCGAGAGCTGCTGGAAGGACATGTAGCCGACGACCAGAAGGGCGATGGTCACGACCCAGGTCACGACGGAGTTACGAATCGAGTATTCGGCGATGTTCATCGCGGTCCGCCCCTTACTTTTCCAGTTTTCGGATCGTCATCCCGTCGCGCAGACTCTGCACCGCCGACGTGGCAATGGTCTCGCCCGGCTCGAGGCCCGCCAGGATCTCCACGCTGTCGCTGCCGGTCAACCCACCTGTGGTAACGGCTCGAGAGGAGACTGTCATGGAGTCCCGGTCCACCACCCAAACCATTGAGCCCTCCGGACCGGATCCGATGGCCACCGCCGGGATCACCGGCCGGGCATCCTGTTGGTCTGGATAGGCGATCACCTGCACGGCCATGCCGGGGAGCAGGACCATGCCTTCCGGCTGCGGCATCACGAAGGTCGCGCGGTAGGTGCCGGTCGCGGAGTCCGCCTGCAGGGCGACCTCGAACAGATCGAGCTCGAACTCTTCACCTGGCAGAGCGTCCACCATGGCCGCAACTCGTACCGCCGACCCACGTTTCGCTCGCGACACGAGGCCTTCGGGAAAGTCGACCTCGACCTTCACTTCACCGAGGCTGACCAGGCTGACGATCGGCTGGCCCGGCCTGACCTCCTGGTAGTTGTCCACCAGCCGTTCCGCCACCTCGGCGGAGTACGGCGAGTACAGCGTCGTGTCCTTCAGTGCGGCCCTGGCATCGTCGAGCCGTGCCTGGGCCACCTCCATGGCCGCCCGCGCCTGGTCGAGCTGGGCCTGGGAAACGGCGTCCTTCGCGTACAACGACGCGTAGCGTTGGAAGTCCGCCGTTGTCCGCTCACGATCCGCCCGCGCTGCCTCGAGCCGGATCTCGAAATCGCGCGGATCGATGCGCGCGACGACAGCGCCCGCTCTGACAGAGTCCCCCTCCCGAACCGGGAACTCGATCAAAGGACCCCCGACCCGGAAAGACAACTCCACCCGGTCCTTGGCCTCGATGCGCCCCGGGTAGACCCGCGGCGCGCCTGCCATCCCGGAGCTGACGGTGAGCAGCTTGACGGGCCGTACGACCTCCCGCTGCGGCGGGGGCTCCGAACCACCGCACGAAACCAGCGCGGCGGCCATGATCAGCACAACGGCGCAATCGAATCGATGGGCCTCTCGGTTACGAACGCGGGTCATGGCAAGCTCCTCTTCTGGGCCACTGCCGACCGCAGTTGATCGGCAAAGACCTGGTTGTCAGCTTCTGAATTCTCGTCTTCGAACCAGGAGATCGCGCGCTCGAGGGCGATCAGGTCCGCCAGGTGCTCGTAAACCGTCAACGTCGCGAACTCCGAAGCGCTCAGCCACTGGGTCAGGGCGATGGCCACCGCTTCGATCGGCGCCACACCCTCGGCGTAGCGGTCCTGCACGATTCTCAGGTTCTCAAGGGCCGCGTCTCGTGCCGCTACCCGATAGCCGATCCGTTCGTAGGACCTCTCGGCCCGTTCGATGGCACGCCGGGTCGCGGCCTCGACCTGCTGGGCCGCGAGGCGCCGACGGGATTCGACCTCGACCACGTTGGAAGAGGCGCGATCGGCTTCGCCGAACTTCCTTCCGCCTTCGAAGAGCGGGAAATCCAACCCCAGGAATACCGTGTAACCGTCATCGGCGAGACCCGGAATCACCTGGTTGCCCTCGTTGAAATGAAACCGATAGGCCCCTTCGGCAAAAAAGGTGGGCAGATAGAAGCGGCGCTTGGCGACGGCACGCTGGATCTCTTGGGCCTTGACCGCGTTGTCGAGGCTCTTCAGATCAGGCGAACGCTCGAGTGCGACATCGACCAGGACGGTGCGCAGATCCTCACGACCGGTGGGATCGTCAAACTCCTTGTCGAGACGGCCACCGAGAAACGGGAAGGTGTCCGGTTCGACGTCCTTGACCACCGGCTGCCAACGGGAGTCCTGGGGCGACCCGAGGAGCTGCGCCAGCGTGATGTTGGCGTCCTCGATGTCAGCCTCCGTCTTGGTGATCTCGCTCGCAGCGCTGGCCACCCGCGACTCCCAGAAAAGGACCTCAGACCGACCGGCGGTGCCTGCTTCGAGGCGAAAGTAGGAGGTGTCGAGCAGCTGTTCGGTGAGCCGCAGGTTGGCTCTCATGACCCCGTCGAGGGAGCTCTGGAGGCCGAGATTCAGGAAAGCGATGGCGGCCTCGGCCGCAACATCGAGCTCCTGTGCCCGCTGCTCCTCGAGGCTGCCTCTGGCAACTTCCGCGGCCGATTTCGACCTGCCGATCACCGGGTCGTCCCAGATGATCTGTCGGGCGTAGAGGCGGGCCGACACGGCGCCGTCACCCACCAGCCCACCGGGACCGATGGTCAGCGGTTGGTCCGTGGCCGTGTATCCGCCGTCGGCAAAGATCTGAGGAAACAAACCGCTCTTGGCAATCTTCGCCTCGTGCTGGACGCTTTCAGTCGCAGCACGTTGAATCGCCAGGGTCTCGCTGCCGATTCGCGCCATCCGAAATACGTCCGCGAGCTCCAGCTCGGGCCGTAGCGGCCCCAGGCTGTCGGCTTCGAGGACTTCGGCACGACGAAGGACCGAAGGCTTGAACGCGATGCCAAGCGCCGCCGCCGTTGCCCCGTTGACCACGAGGTGTGGACGGACCGACATGCCCGTGGACAGAGCCCCGGTGTCGCCGCCGCGTGCGATCTGAGCAATCCACACCGACAGGCGTCGGGTTCGAGCCATGTCGGGCGACGGCACATCGGTCGCCAGCGCTCCCATCTCGACGTCGCCTGGACCGTCCAGGCTCCAGGCGGCGACGCCGCGATCGCGCAGGCCATCGATCAACAGTCTGCGCTGGGCGACCGTCAATCGCGGGAGCGGGCCCAACACCACACCGCGGACGTCGGGATCGAGGGTTGCCACACACACGTCCGGATCGTCACAGGGGTGGATCTCCGCGTCCGACGAAGACGACACATCGGCCGCGTAGGCTGGATCGACGGCGACAACCGTACGGCCCGCAGCCTGCACCGTTCGAAAGGCTGCCAGCTCCTCGTCAAGGCTCCGATCGACCCGTAGAAGCTCGAGACCCGGATCGGGTGATCGTCCCACCGCAAGAAGATCAGGCCACTGGATGAAGCCGCTGACCACCGGTTTTGGCAATGACTCGCGTCTCGCCGCCTCCCTCGTGCCGAGCCAGCCGGTCACCACGACCACGTCCACCCCGGGGTCTTCGAGCGCCGCATCGAGCGCCGCGGCCACCGAGGCCGGCGACCACTCGCCGGCTGGGCCGGGCCCCACGATGACCCGGATCTCCGAATCGTCCGGCACGTGTTTGACGAGCTCGGCCTCGAGGCGAGCGACCTCGTCGGCCGCGCCGGGCCAT
The DNA here is from genome assembly GCA_049188105.1 of Deltaproteobacteria bacterium. GTDB lineage: Bacteria > Acidobacteriota > Thermoanaerobaculia > Thermoanaerobaculales > Sulfomarinibacteraceae > Sulfomarinibacter. The sequence goes on from JAIVTZ010000037.1 coordinate 9,259, forward strand.
CCGCCGTCGTGCACGACGGCGACCGTGAAGGTCGCGGCCCAGGCCGTACCGGTGCAGAAGACCACGACGACGATCTGTGCTATCCGGCTCAGCATCGCCCGTACCGACCATTTGGATACTCTCCGTGTCGCAACCACTTCCATCCTCCTCGTCTGCCGGTCATGGCTCTGGAGATCCATTCATGAAATGTAACGGTCTGGTCCGCAGTATGGTATCCCACCTTTGTGGTATTTCCACCTCCAACCAGGTGCCGGTGGGGGGCGAGTGGCCAGTAGCCAGTAGCCAGAAGAGAGTACCCAGTACCCGGTACCCGGTATCCAGTTCATTTTCTCGGTTGGGACCTGGTCACTGGCTACTGGTTACTGAGTGGGCGGGCAGCCCTGGGTACTGGGAACTGGTTACTGGCTACTGGGTGGGCGGCATACCCCGAAGGTGGGATGGCGGCCTTTTCTGGTTGGGATTACACTGTCACCAATGCCAGTACCAGTACGAGTAGCCGGTGATTCCTGCCCTCACTCCCGTGCTACGCCTCAAGAATGCGAAAAGGAATTCCTATCTCTCACGAGGTATGGCGATGAAGGATGTGCAACTGACGAATTGCACCCGAAGGACGATGGTGGCCGTCTCCACGATGGCCGTGGCTTGAGAAGAAGGAGGAAAGACACATGAAAGAAAAAGACCTCGCTCTCTGCTCACGTCGAAACATGTTGGCCGGGACGGCAATGTTCGCTCTCGGTGGGGCCGTGGGATGCGCTTCGGGTGATGCGGCCCAGGCCCAACAGGAGCCCGTTGTTGCGGAAGCGCCGCCGTTGCCGTGGCCGTGGGCCGAGCTCGACCCGCTCGAGGCCGGGAGGAGGGCCTACAACTACTACAAGAAGGGAGGCTGCGGCACCGGCTCCTTCCTCGCCATTTTGAGCATGCTCAAGGAGAAGGTGGGCTATCCCTGGACCACCCTCCCGGACAACATGCTCGCCCACGGCGCGGCCGGATTCGGCGGTCACGGCACCCTCTGTGGTTCCCTGGGCGGTACGGCACAAATCATCAATATGGTCGCCTATCAACCGGGCAAGGACGCGAAGTACACCCAAATCATCGACCGGCTCTTCTGGTGGTACGCCGAGCAGGAATTCCCCTCCGAGATGTTCGACGACATCTCGCCGATTCCCGGCCAGATCAAGGTCGCGTCCATGTCGCCGCTGTGTCACACCTCGGTGTCCCGGTGGACGCTGGCGGCAGGAGCCGAGGTGACGTCGGAACAGAAGATCGAGCGTTGCTCCAAGGTGTGCGGCCAGGTGGTCTACATCGTGGTGCTCGCCCTCAACGAGTACTTCGCGGACCGGTGGACGCCTCCGGTGTGGAAACCCTCGAAGCAGATCGAGCACTGCATCGAATGCCACGGGCCGGACAACATGTGGCACGAACACGACGGCATGAACCACCAGCAGGGGCACATGGAGTGCCTGATGTGCCACGGCGACCACACCAAAGGGTAGACAGCGCGGTTGGAAAGGTGTGACAGGCACCCTTCCAGGTAGACAGAGCCGGTGGTGCTGCTCGGCTGGGCGAGCTGGTGAATCTCTGATACGCGAGGAACACCATGGATTACTTCACCGGAAAATATCTCGTGTGGGCGATGGCGTTGGGAGGCATAACACGAAAGTGGGATGGCGGCCTTCTCCGCCAGGGATTACGCTATTCCCAATGTCAGTACCAGTACCGGTAACCAATGATTTCTGTATAGTCGGACAACTCGGACAGATGGAACTTCCTGGTCGGATTCAACTGGGCGGTGTCGCAGCGCTGGAACGTGCATTTCGAGGCCGATGCCGGTGGCTCGCGACAGGGCGTCACCGCCTCGGCGACGTGGCGGTTCTGAAAATGATAATGATGGGTGCGGTGGGCGCCAGGTTGACCCCATCGACACCCTATGCCCAACGCTCGTGGAGGTGACGACATGATGGCGATTATCGACCAGTTTCTTCGGACCAACCCCGTCGGCCTGCTGTTCCTCGTGCTGGGTCTCGGCTACCTCGTCGGGAAAATCAATATCCGCGGCTTCGAGCTGGGTTCGGTCTCGGGTGTGCTCTTCGTCGGGCTCGTCTTCGGCCATCTCGGCTACGTCCCCAACGCCACCACCCAGTCGGTCGGCTTCGTCCTGTTCATCTTCTCGGTTGGTCTTCAAGCCGGACCGAGCTTCTTCAGCGT
>JAIVTZ010000038.1:0-11397 GCA_049188105.1 Deltaproteobacteria bacterium
GCACCGCCTCGGTCTTGGACTCCTTCTTCGAGGCCAGGCGGCTGCGATTGAGCATGTTGAGGAAGTCGGTGTTGCCACCGGTATTGAGCTGATACGTGCGTTCGAGCTTGACACCGCGCTTGCGGAAGAGATCGGTCAGCGTCCGGTGGGTGATGGTGGCACCGAGCTGGGCCTTGATGTCGTCGCCGACGATCGGGAGCCCCCGCTCCTCGAAGCGCTGCGCGAAGGCCGGATCGCTGGCGATGAAGACGGGGATGCAGTTCACGAGGGCGACCTCGGCCTCGAGTGCGCACTCGGCGTAGAAGCGGGCGGCCCGCTCCGAGCCGACGGGAAGGTAGTTGAGCAGGACGTCTGTCTCCGACTGGCGGAGGGCGAGGACGATCGCCTGCCGCGTCGCCTCCCGCTCGTCCGAGGGCAGGAAGGTGCGCGGCTCGGGGTGATCCTTCATGTGATCGGCGACGCCGTCGAGGATGCAGCCCATGCGCACGCGCACGTCGGCCTTGGGGACGTTCTTGCAGAAGACCGTGGTGCAGTTCGGGGCCTCGAAGATGGCCTCGGAGATGTCCTTGCCCACCTTGCGGACATCGACATCGAAGGCTGTCACGACCTCGATGTCGAACGGGCGATAGCCGCCGATATCCCAGTGGATCAGTCCTGCGCTGTCCTCGCGGCTTCGCCCCTTGTAGTACTCGATGCCCTGGTTCCAGTCGACGGCGCCGTCCTGGTCGTTGTGCAGGATCAGCAAAGGCGTATAGATTTGGTCGGCCCGGAAAAGCGGTGAGTTTTCCAGGAATTTCTGTGTGGAATCCCAAAGTGTGCCGCCTATTCGGCTCTGTGTTTTCTCATACTGGAATTGCCTGGCCAGTCCGGTTCCCCACCTGATTCCGCTGTAAGCCGAGGTCATATTGGAGACCGGTGCACCGGCAATGGCGCAGGTGAAGATGTCGGTCTGGGTGATGACAAAGGCGGTCTGGTAGCCGCTCCAGGAGTGTCCGTGGAGCCCGATGGCGTCGGGATCAGCAACACCGAGATCCACCAGATGTTCGATGCCCGTAACCAGGCACTCGGTGGCTGATGGTCCCGGCCGGCCGACTTCGAATCGGATGTCGGGCAGAAAGACGGCGTAACCGTTGGAAGCGTAGATCGGAAAGCTCGGGCGGTGGTTGACCACCGGTTGGTTGAACTCGTTGAGTCGCTGCGAGAAGAATCGGTAGTAGTAGACCAGCACCGGGTATTGCTTGCCGGGTTCGTAGTTGCCGGGTTTGATCAGGACTCCCTGGAGCGGGGTGCCATCGGCGCTCGACCACTCCACGAGCTCGGCGGATCCCCAGGCGAAGTCGGCGATCCCGGGGTTGGCGTCGGACAGTCTCTTCGGCCTTTGCAGCTCGAGGTCCGAGGTCCACAGATCGGGAAACTCGTCGTAACGCTCGCGGGTGAAGAGGATCCGACCGGCATCCTCGGCCTTGGCCAGGAATCGGAGCTTGTGCCTCTCGGTCCCGTAGAGGAGGCGCAGACCGCCGCCGGGGTCCGCGGCGTAGAAGGCGTCGTGCTTCGCCCGATCGTCGTAGGCGGACAGAAGGAGCCGCGCGTTTGGCGCCAGGGTGTCCTCCTCGGGGTCGAGATCGATCACCCGGAATACGACCTGGTCCTCCCGCCCCCGGCCTGCCGTGAGCAATCTCGGTTTGCGGTCGTCGGTGAAGACCTGCCAGATGTCGTACTTGTCATAGATCAACACCGAGCCCGAGTCGGCGAACCACTCGGAGTGGCCATAGCCCGGCGGGTCGCTCGGGTAGTCGTGATCCTCGTTGGCGAAATCTACGCCGAGGTGCGAGGTCAGGTTGACGAGCTGTTCCTTGACCACGTCATAGAGGTGCCAATCTCCCGCGTTGTAAAAGACCACGAAACGCCCGTCCGGCGACAGGGAACCGCTTCGGGAGCGTCCGGCGGCGAGCCTTTTCGCCACCAAATGCCGGTCGCCGGTTTCAAGATCGACCACATAGAGATCGGCGAACCTCCCTTCCCAGGTGATCTCCCGGAGATAGGGCACGTCGGAACCACCCAACACGGTCAGGGGATTATCGGATGGATGGACCTGTGGCATGTCGGCATCAGCCAGCGGCACGACCCGGCCGGTATCGAGGTGAATGACCGCGCGGTAGACACGATCCTTCTCGTGCTCCTCCCAGCGTTCCTTCTGGTTGGGGATGATCAACGGGTCGTTCCAGTGCCACACGTCGACCTCTCGCTTTTCCAACACGAGGTCGAGGTCGTAGGGATCGAACGGCGCATCCTCGTCATCGTCGCCTGTGCCCGTTTCTTCGTCCCCGTCGACCGGTTTGAAGCCGAAGAAGAGACGGGCGCCATCGCGACTCCACCTGAGCTCGTTCTTCGATGGCACGGTGAATCCGTCGGGGGCGTCGTCGCGCGATGCCGAGACTTTCGCTTCACCGGCGCCTCTCCAAGTCCAGATCTCGGCGTCACCCGGTTCGCCGTCGTCGTCGAGGACGGCGGCCGCAAAGGCCAGCCGAGTCGCCTCGCGCGCCCATGTCAGGTGGGTGTAGCGTCCCTTTTCGACCGCATGGAGCGTGACCAGTCCAGCCCCGTTTTCGCGCAGATCACGCACGAAGGCGCCGTTCCCCTCACCCCCCTGGGCCGACACCGCATAGGCCATGAAGGGGGCGTGCTCTGAAAAGACGAAGTCGGTGACGTGCTCGATCGTGGTCTCGTCGCCGCTCGCCAGATGGCGCAGCATGAGGGTGGATCCGAGCTTCTCCTCTTTCTTCTCCGATTTCTCGTCCTCTTCCGCGGCCGGTTCGCCCTCCTCCAAACCGTCCTCCTCCTCGTCGTCCGGGGCCTTCTTCTCCTCGTAATGCTTGAAGGCGAGCCAGAGGCCGTCCTCGGAGAAAGCGAAGGCTTCGACCTTTTCAATGCGTTCTTCGGCCCCGGTTTCGAGGTTGAGAAGCGAGAGCCCCTTCTTGGGTTTGTCATCGTCCTTCCCACCTTTGTTCTTGCCTTTTGTGTCGGGCGCTTTCTCCCGCTCCTCGAGAGTCGGCTCGATCGTCGCCGCGACCCACAGGCCGTCGGCCGAGATCTCGGGGCCGCTGCCGCGCTCGATAAGGTACTCGGTGTCGGCCGCGGTCGACCGCACGACGGCCTCACCGTCGCCGCGGTCGGGCACGAGGGTGTAGGCGACCCAACCGCCGTCCTTCGATATGACGGCCCCGCGGATCTGCCGGAGCTTCATGAGATCGGAGAAGGTCAGCGGCCGATCACCCGCGTCGGCGCCGATGGCGACCGCCACGACCACGAGCACGAGAACAAGAGTATTTCGGGGGAGAAGATGGCGTAGGTCAAGCATGGTGCCTCCCGTGTTTTTGAGGTCCGCCCTCACCACGGGAGGATATCGCAGCTCACCACCGAGACCAGCGAGCTGGTTCTCAACTAGAATTGACATGTGACGCACATGGAACCATACTAGCTACATGTCCAAGATGATCCAGCTTCGCAATGTTCCTGACGATCTCCACAGAACCCTGAAGAGCCGGGCGGCCCTCGCGGGCATGTCGCTGTCCGATTATCTGATCGAGGAGATCCGAAAGTCGACGGAACGCCCACCGATTGATGAGCTTTGCCGCCGGCTTCGATCACGGAAGGCGGTTGCACCGCGGGTGCCGCCGGCAGCGGCGGTGCGGGAGGAGCGGGACACGCGGTGATCGTCATCGATGCCTCGGCGGTCCTCGAGCTTCTCCTCGGTACGCGCGCCGGGCATGTGGTCATGGAACGGACCCTCGATCGCGGTGAAACGCTGCACGCCCCACAACTCCTCGATCTCGAGGTGGTTCAGGTGCTGCGGCGGTATGCTCGAGAATCAGAGCTGTCTGTCGTTCGGGCCGAGCAGGCTCTCGAGGACCTGGCCGATCTTCCGCTGGAACGTTATCCCCACGAACCATTTGTCGGCCGCATCTGGGAACTTCGAAACAATCTCACGGCCTATGACGCCGCGTATGTGGTGCTGGCTGAAGTCTTGGGCGCTCCGTTGATTACCCTCGACATGCGGCTCGTACGTAGCCGGGGCCACCGGGCGAATGTCGAAATGATCCGACTCGAACCGTAACTGGCGGGCTCACGGAGCGTAAACACACTGTGACGATGAAACGTGTTGCGGCCGGATGGCCGACTGTGGCGTTGATAATGATCGGCGCTCTGCAGCTGCTTGCAGGAGCGGCGGCGGCATTCGAACCGTTGCCTCGGGCCGAACCGGAGGATCTCGGAATCGACCCTGCCGGGATCGCCCGTTTCCTGAACGAGCTCGAGAGGGTGCCTGGCGCGCGTGCGGCTGTCGTCGTCCATCGCGACCTGATCATTGCCGAGGAGTACTGGTGGGGTTCGGGGATCACCCTCAACCACGTGCGGTCGGTGACCAAGAGCATCACCTCGACGTTGGTCGGGATCGCCATCGACCGCGGCTTTATCGACAGCATTGACGTGCGCGTCGTGGACTATCTGCCCGCGAATCTCCGACCCTCCGGTGTCGCCAAGGACGAGATCCTCCTTCGCCACCTGCTCACCCATACCTCGGGCCTCCGCTGGGAGGAAAACGCTGAGTTCTCGGCCTGGGCAGGCAGCGCCAATCCGATCCGGTTCATACTCAACCGCCCGCTGGTATCCAATCCGGGCGCCGACTTCAACTACTCAACACCGGCGACGCACGTGCTGTCGGCGGTGCTCGAGGAGGCGACGGGTATCGGCGTGGAGGTCTTTGCCGATGCCTACCTCTTCGCCCCCCTCGGCATCTCAGACCGGCGGTGGGAGCGCGACCCCCAGGGACACCCATTCGGCGGCCACGGCATCGAGCTCCGCACCGAGGACATGGCCAAGCTCGGGGTGCTCTTTCTCAATCGCGGCCGGTGGGGAGGTCAGCAGGTTGTTCCGGCTGACTGGGTGCGCCAGGCAACGGCGGTCCACATCCAGGGCAATTCCAGATGGGGGCCGGTCCAGCGAGTCAGCTACGGGTTCCTGTGGTGGCTGGTGTCGGCAGATGACATCGACGTCTACATGGCCCTCGGGTGGGGCGGCCAGTTCGTGATCTGCGTCCCGATCCTCGACTTGGTGGTGGCGGTCAATGCGCGATGGCAGGTCGATGCGAATCAGGCCGATACACAGGAGCGCGCGGTCCTCGAGGTCGTTGTCGAAGAGTTGCTGCCGCTGGTCCCGGTCAGACAGCACCGTCCCAGATATCCGGCGGGGCGCCTTCGTCCAGTGACGACTGCGACCTCTAGCCGGCTGCTGCAACCGCTGAGATCAACCGTGGGCCCCGCCGGTCCCTGGATGTGAGCAGTAATTGAGAATTGAGAATTGAAAACTGAGAATTCGACCGATCAGTTATCGGGTCCGAGCTTGAGGGGTCTTTCCTTGTAGCTCGCGATGGCGGCCTGTGTGCGGCCGATCATGGCGTGCGGCGCCAACCGGCCGCAGTGACCATGGCCCGCGATGGGCTCGCACAGTCCGCGGCAGAACGACACCTGATGGCCGTTATAAGGACAACAAATCGTGATGTAGCTGCGGAGGCTGGTGCGATTTCGTTCGCTTCTCGGCCGGAGCAGTGCCATTGGGTACCCCCAATAACATCCTACCAGGATCAATTCCTGATGCAATCCGGCGCTCCTGCCTGTGTCCGAATGCGGTCAGGAGTTAACTCTCAACTCTCAACTCTCAACTCTTAACTCTTCCATCACCACCGGTGTAGACTGACACCATGAGCACCGAAACGACGCTTGACGAATCCGCGATCTTCGCCATTGAAAGGCCGGCCCCAAACCTCTTCACCTACTACCTTCTCTCCTCGCTCGCCCTCGGGCCGTTCTTTTTCATCGCCCTGATACCCCTCTACTTTCGATACCACACCTTGCGCTACCGCTTCGACGAGGAGGGCATCTCGATGCGTTGGGGGATCCTCTTCCGGCGCGAGATCAACCTCACCTACGCCCGCATCCAGGACATTCACCTGCGGTCCAACTTCGTCGAGCGGTGGCTGGGGCTGGCGCGGGTCGAGGTGCAGACTGCGAGCGGCAGCTCGGGCGCCGAGATGACCCTCGAAGGACTGCTCGAGTTCGAGGCGCTCCGCGACTACCTCTACGCCCGTATGCGGGGCGCTCACGGCCAAGGAGCCCGGTCCGGTGGTGCGGCCGCCTCACCGGCGGGTGTTGCGGTCGATGCCGCGGATGCAAATGAGCTTGCTGCGACTCTGCGCGAGGTGACCGCCGAGCTGCGGGCGGTGCGCGAGGCGTTCGAACGACGCCGTGCGGAAGAAGATCGTGGTTAAGCGATTGCTCCTGCGGCTGATGCGGGTGCCCCCGGAGCCGCACGCGCCGTCAGGCTCGGCAGGTTCGGCCGAGGTCTTTCGGGCGTCGAAGCGCTACCTCCAGCTCAAGCTCATCCGCTGGGCGGGCGGGCAGGTGATGACCCTCCTCGGTCTCGTCGCCGCGCTTGCCTTCCTGCACCTGGTTGGATCCGGTCAGATCGAGGTCCTCGACAAGGTCCCGCACAGGGCAATCATCATCAGGCTCATGGGCTGGGCCGAGGTCATCGGCATCGTCGGTTTCTTGATTCAGCTTCCGGTGTCCCTGTTTTTTGTCCTTCTCGACTGGGAGATGCGCTGGTACATCGTCACCGACCGCAGCCTGCGCATCCGCGAGGGGGTGTGGAGGGTCAACGAGATGACGATGACCTTCGCCAACGTGCAGGAGGTCTCGATCCGGCAGGGCCCCATCGAACGGCTCTTCGGGATCTCGAACCTCCGGGTGCGGACTGCGGGCGGCGGTGCGAGCGCGAGCTCGGGCTCGCAGCACGGCGAGAGCGAGGAGAAGTCCGGCCACATCGGTTACTTCCGGGGCGTCGACAACGCGCCGGCGATCCGCGATCTGATCCTCGAGCGTCTCAAGAGGCTCCGCGACGCCGGTCTCGGCGATCCCGATCAGCCGCAGGCCGAGATCGACGAAGACGCGGAGGAGACACCATCTGGCCTCCTCGAGGCGGCACGCGAGATGCTGGCCGAAGCGCGAACCCTCCGGCGGACGATAGGGCCGTAAACCGCCCACCCAGGATCTGCGGGCTATCGAACTGCGATCTCGATCATCACTACCCGCGACGCCCCGCCTGTGAGGTCGCGGACGATCTGCAGTTTCTCCGGGAGGGAAGACTCCACATCGGCCTTCGCCGGGCACTCGAGACACGCCAGTCCTCCCGGCGCCAGAATGCCAGAGGAAAACACGGTCGCGAGAATCTCGAGCCCTTCCTCCCAGCTTTCGAACGGCGGATCGGCCCACGCGATGTCGAAGCGATCGCCGCGACGGGCCAGTCGGCCGACTGCGGCGGCTGCGTCGCGTACCATCAGTTCGGCACGATCGGCGGTGAGATCAAACGACGCGGAGTTCTCCTCGATGAGATGCGCAGCGCCGCGGTGCTTCTCCACGAAGACCACGGTGCGAGCGCCCCGCGACAGAGCCTCGAGCCCGACGGCGCCGGTCCCTGCAAACAGGTCGAGAAAGCGCGCATCGTGCACACGGTGGGCGAGGACGGCGAAGGCCCGTTCGCGCATGGCGTCGGGGGTCGGTCGTAGCGGCATCGATTTTCCGGGCCCGCGCAGCCGCCGCGAGCGCCACTCGCCGCCGGAAATTCTCACGGTTTCGAGTCCAGGATGTGGAGGATCACCTGGTCCCTCGAACCGGGCGGCACCATTTCGCGGATGAAGGTTCCCTCGTGCTCGAGGACCAACAGCCCCTCGGGCCAGACCTCCACGACCCGGGCGAAGCCGCCGTTCATGAGCTGGACGCGGTCCCCACGTTTCGGCGTCCAGGCGCGAATTTCCTCGAACGATGGACTAGCCTCGAAGACCTGCTCCTGGAGATCGTCGAGGACCCTCATGATCCGCGACAGCGGCAGCGAGACCGTGGCCATGGGCGAAAAGCGGAGCAGTCGCGGGGCGTCCGGGCCGACGTGGAGGACGAGAACGACACCGGCCGTGGCGGTTTCGATATCGGATTTGATCGGCTGCTCGTCCAGCTCCTCCGCGTTGCTCTGAATCGCCGCCAGGTAGATCATGTACTGGTCGTCGGGCAGGGTGATGCGGCGCAAGAAATCCTGCTCGTCGTCCGTCCGCACAGTGGCCACTAACGTGCGGTTGCTAAACAGGGTGACCCGGGTGGCAGTGTCCTTCTGGGTTACGACCCGCTCCACCACCGGAACCGGCGCCTGTGCGAATGCCGTACCGGCAAGAAGTGTGACCACAGCGAGAACGACACCGGGTCTACTCATGCGCTTTCCTCGGTCTGAAGGCACCGCGCCGTTTCAAGCGCCCACTCCAACGCCTCGTCGTCGCGCATGACGCCGTCGATCAGCGCGTCGCGGGTCAGCTTGAGGGTGCGGCCGATGTGAGGTCCGGGCGGGATTCCGGCGTCGACGAGCTGGCGGCCGCTGACCGGGAGCGGCACGCGAGTGGCGGCCACCGCCGCTTGGGCGACGGCGCGCCGCGCCTCGAGGGGAAGGCTCGCCATGGCCAAGAGCAACGCGTCTGCAGACCGCTCCTCCACGATTTCCACCCTACGCGAGAGTGGGATGCTCTCGTCGGCCGCTTGCCTGATGGTCGAAATTTCGTCCGGCAGGGAAAGGAATTGCCTGCGGACGGCCCCGGCGAGCTGAAGGCGGCGGACCAGGCTGCGCTCCGCTCCGGAACCGGCACACCGGGCGAGGCCCCCGAGGTACAGCATCCACCGCTCGGGCAGAGGGCCGAGGCGCTCGAGTTGGTACCACGCCAGCTGTCCCTCGATCTCCATGAGATAGCTGCGGACCTCCTCGGACCAGACGAACTCCGGACAGATTGCGGGCAAGAGACCGAGGTCGGCGACCAGAGCGAGCGCCAGGGTCGGATGCGGTTCTTCGAGAAGATTCTCGAGCTCCCGTCGCAGGCGTTCGCCGGAGAGATGTTCGAATACCCCCTCGCCGATGGCGGTGGTCATGAGGTTCCTGGTGTCGGTGGCGATGGTGAATCCGAGGCGCCGCGCATAGCGAACGGCGCGCAGCGCCCGGGTCGGGTCGTCGATGAAGGAGAGAGAGTGGAGAACCCGGATCTCCTTGCGATCGATGTCCTTGCGGCCGCCGAAAAAATCCACCAGCTGTCCGTAACGGTCGCCCGACAATGCGACGGCGAGCGAGTTGATGGTGAAATCCCGGCGATAGAGATCCTGACGAATGAGGGAGGTGACGACCTCGGGCAGGGCGGCCGGCGTGCGATAGAACTCCGTCCGCGCGGACGCTACATCCACCCGCAGACCGTCGGGAAGACTCACCACTGCGGTGAGGAACGGTGCGTGGGGGTGATGGCGGCCGTCCAGAGCATCCGCGAGGGCGGAGGAAAAGGCGATGCCGTCTCCCTCCACTACAAGATCCACATCTCCGTTGATGCGCCCGAGGAGGAGGTCGCGCACCATCCCGCCGACGAGGTAGACGGACACACGCTGGGCGTCCGCGACCCGGCCGGCTGCGGTGAGCAGGCGCTGCACCCAGGCCGGGGCGTTCTCACGCAGCTTGCGTGCGATCTGTTGGCTCACCGGACGGGTGCCGGCCATCCGATGGTCGAGAGTAGACCCCGCTGCGTGCTGGTGTTCGAAGAGTCTGCGGAAGAGCTCCATGCGGGTGATGATTCCGGCGGGGCGGCCGGCGTCCTCCACAATGACGAAACGGAGAGACCGTTCGATGAAAAGATCACCGAGCTCGTCGAGCGGGGTCGCCGCCGACACCGTGGGGAGCTCGGGCTGCATCACGGTTCGTACCGGGCGCTCCGCCATGCCGTGACTGACCGCGCGGTCGAGGATCTGGCGGGTGACCAGACCCACCAGCTCGCCGGTGGCGGCATCCCGCACCGGAAGCGCGTTGACGCGGAGCTTATTGATGCGATCCTTGGTCTCTTCGACCGAGTTGGCATCGTCGATCGAGAAGATGGTGCGCCCCGCGATGTCGATGGCGGTGGCCGGCGGCGGCATCTCGATGGCGAGGATATCCAAGAGCTGCTCGCGCACCTCGACCGGCATCGCGCCGGAGATGCGGGCCGAGGCCGCGGTCGGGTGGCCGCCGCCGCCGAATCGCTGTGCGACCCGGCCGACATGAAGTCCGGGGAGGCGTGAGCGGAGGATGAGGTTGATGTTGGGTGGACGCACCAGCATCACGGCGCCGACGCTGATCTCGAAGATCTCGATCCACCGGTGGACCACGAAGGCGGCCTCCTCGTGGTACCGATCCACCTCGACCATCGCGAGGGCGACCGGGACGCCGGCGATGTCGATCTCCTCGGTCGCCTCCACCATCCGGTTGAGAAGCTCGAGCTGCTCCGGCTGCAGGGCCTTGAGGACCCATCGCCGCACCCAGGCCAGCGATGCCCCCTGCTCGATGAGCCAGGCGCCGACGCGAAGGTCCTCGGGCGTTGTCTCGTGGTAGGAGAGGCCACCGGTGTCCTCGTAGATCCCCATCAGGAGAAGGCTGGCCTCTTCGGCGGTGGGCTCGATGCCGCGTTCGCGGAAGAGCTCGGCGATGATCGTGCAGGTGGCGCCAACCGGCCGCTCGAAGACCTCGTCGGCAGAGAGACCGTCCTCCTCCTCTTCCATATGATGGTCGATCAGGACGATCGGACAGCCGGCGCGCACGATGAGGTCGTGGACCTCACCGAGCCGTGCGGGGCTGCGCGTGTCCACCACCACCGCGTGCTCGATCCTCTCGGTGCGGGCCTGTCGCAGCTTGAGCTCGGGATAGTCAAGCTGGGTGTCGGCCAAGAAACGGCGCACCGCGGCTTCCTGCGAGCCCGGGAAGAGAACCTTCGAGCCGGGGAAGAGCCGAACCGCGCACACCGCCGCCGCGAAAGCGTCGAAATCAGCCGAGAGATGGGTGGTGATGATCTTCACGCCCTCATTGTATTGAATTCACGGCCCGAGTCCGAGTCCGCGTCCGCGTCTGCGTCGGCGTCCGTGTCTGCGTCCGCGTCTGAAACCACCGGATTCGTGAAATACACATCGACTTCGGACACGTTCGAGAGTCCGTCACCATCGGTGTCCCAGTCCCTGGCGTCGGTTCCGAACGAGGCTTCGAGGCTGTCGGGAATTCCGTCGCCGTCGAAGTCGTATGCCGCCGCCTCGCTGCAGCAGACTTCATCTATGGGCTGCCTCCATTTGACGGCGAAAGCCCCTCCTGCCCAGTCGAGCGCGTGCAGTTCGCACGAGTCACCCACGATGACCTCAGGAGCCCCGTCGCCATCCAGATCGGCAATCGTGTTGTGTAGAGCTTCGTGATCGTCGACGGGGCCTATCCGATGTTCTTTCCAAGGGACATCGGAAGCGCGATCGGGGCCGGGGT
>JAIVTZ010000039.1:0-11366 GCA_049188105.1 Deltaproteobacteria bacterium
ATTCGAAATCCGAAATTGTTTTGGGTGTTGGGCGGTAAATCCGAAATCCGGAATCCGAAATTATCCGGAGGGGCGGGTGGGTCCTCAGAGCACCACGTAACGGTCGACTTCCGCCAGCATTTCGGCGTTCCGCCCCTGGGTGACAAAGTCTTTGAAGCCGACCCCGGGGACCTCCTCTTCACGTCCGTGGAGGCCGTTGGAGCGGAAGCTGACGTCGCAGATCCAGAGCTTCGCCTTGCCTTCGAGCTTCGCGAAGTCGGGCTCGACAGTGAGGAGGACCGCCGATCCGGTGAAGAAGACCTGGATCTCCTTGGATTTCGCGTGGGCGGCGTTGACCAGTTCGACCACATAGTCGAGGTGCTTGTCGGTGCTGACCAGGATTCCGAGTGTGTCGGCCATATTCAATGCGTCCTTTTCTGTGGCATCCGCAGCCGATCAGTCGACCACGGTCCGGATCTTGTCGAAGATCAGCTGACGGGTTTCCTTGTGCTCGGCGTACTTCAAGAAGAGCTGGTAGATCCCCTCGCGAACGAGCTCGGCGTCGTCTTTTCCCTCGTTGCCCTCGATGTTCTTGAGGGCCTCGAGGATCTCGTACACGTCCTGATTCACCTGCGTCGTCACGGTCACCGTGTTCGGTCCGAGGTCGGCGAAAATCGAGGGCGTGGTCTCAGGTTCCGGACAGACATCAATTGCCGGCGCCGACTCGTCGAGCTCGGGTGGCGGGTACTCGACCAAGAGCTGATAGCACTCCATGGCCTTGTCCATGAACCGCTGGCTCACGAAGATCTCTCCCAGGCTCTTGATGATTCGGCGGGCCCACAGGACTTCGTCGTGATCGACGCCGTCCTTGTCGAGCACCTTCCTCGCCGACGCCAGCGACTTGTTGTAGCACTGGCAGCGTTCGAGAAGAATGGCTGAAGCTAGATCCTTATCCATCGTCTGTCCCCCCGATGCCCGCAGCGATCGAGTGCGCGAGGTGGAAGTGCATTCCCTCGGCGCTCCGACCTACCACCAGCAGATGACCTTGTCGTGCGAAAAGATGTCATCCACCAAGGTGGCCCAGTCGACCTCCCCTTCGAAGAGGCGGACGGTCGTGACGTCTTCCTCGGTGGAGGCTTCCAGAATTTCCTCCACGGATTCGTCCGGCTCGCTCTTCAATATGTGCAGCATTTTCATTGGTCGGTCCTCTCTCGAGCTTCAGAACGGGATGACGATGTCGGCATCCCTGAGCATCGCCGCGGTCTCTTCCGGAGTGGTTGGTTTGAAACCATGCTCCTCGACGTTGCGCTGGTTATTCGAATAGCGCTCGCCGTCCATCTCGTCGATGAACCCCATGTTGTCGAAGTACTCCTCGTACGCCTCTTCGTCGGCTTCCTTGTCGGCAAGCGCCGAGACCTCGTGATCGAGGACGATCATCTTGATCTCGACCGACTCGAGCAGCAGACCGAGGCTTGTGCGCAGCCCTTCGTACTGCTGTATCGGGTCCCTGATCAGCAAAGCAACTTTCTTCATCGTCCCTCCGTCTGACCCGGTGAGAAGACCGGGCCGATATCCGATCGGTTACTTCGTCAGCCCTTGCGGATGAAGTACCGCGTGTACCCCTCCTCGTCGTCGAATAAACCGAGGAAGGTGTTGCCGTTCTTGCCGCCGAAGTGGGGGATGTCGTTCTTCGAGCCGGGGTCCGTCCCCCAGATCTCCAACACCTCTCCGGCCGGCACGCCCTTGAGCGTCTTCTTGGTTCTCAGAAGGGGCATCGGACACGACAGACCGCGCGCGTCCACGATGCTGTGGGGGTTGATGCTTTTCAGATCCATGTTTTGAGCTCCTTTCTAAAAGATCACGAACTTCTCGGACTTCTCGTTCCAGATGGCGACGAAGGCCCAGAAAACGAAGAAGACCAGGAACGACGGCACGGTCACGTACCAGCTGAGCGTGTCGGGAATGAACAGCCCCTGCCCCATCTTGTCGTAGAGGTCGAGGTTTTTGAGGATCGAGGCGAGCAGCGAGTTGGTGACGGCGAAGGCGATCAACGTGACCACCATCTTTGTCTGTCCCTCACCGATCCGCCACAGGGTGCTGCTGGCGCAGCCTCCGGCCAGCAGCATGCCGACACCGAAAATCACGCCGCCGAGCAGACTCCCGATCCAGAAGTTATGGTTGACACCCATGCTCGGCTCCTGGATCCAGGCCCATTTGATCACCGCCGTGCCCATGCCGTAGATCATCAGGCTCATGGCGACGATCTTGACCATCTCGGCGTCGCCGGTCATGAACGGACAGCGGAAAGCGCGAACGAAGCAGAACCGTGACCGGTGCATGATCAGACCGATCAGGGAACCGAAGAACAGCAGCCCGCCGAGCTCGGTCTTGTCGATTACCGAGTAGGCGTAGAAGGCCGCGATGACGAGGATCATGAAGATGCCGCCGAGATACGGTTGGGCGCCGAGCCACCTGTCGCCTGGAGGGTGTTGCTCGACGCCCTTCTGCGGTAGGTGCTCCATTTCCCACAGGAGGTAGCGGAGGCCGATCCAGGCGCCGGCGATGAGGCCCGCCATCATGGCCAGACCCCCCATATCGAGCATGGCGGAGGCGGTGTAAAACCCGCCCACGTTGCAACCGGCGGCGAGCACCGCGCCGGCTCCCATGAAGATGCCGCCGATCAGCGACTTGACGTACTCGAGTGGGGGAGCCCGGTGGACCTTGAACTGCCGGCTCATCAGGGCCGACACCAGGGCGCCGATGATCAGCCCGAAGCTGGTGAGCGTGATCGGATGCAGCCACATTGACGGGGGCCGCTCACCGCCGGCGCCGGCGGCGAAGAAGATCCAGTCACCGAGGTTTCGGTAGCCGGCGGCGACGCCCCAGGGTCCCTTCCAGAGGAAGATCAGCAGGGCGACGAGCGCGAGGAATATCCCGGCCAGCCACGTCGGCCACTCCTGTTCGAAGATGGCGATGTAGTTCCGGCGAGCCTCTTCCTTCAGACTGCTCCAAAACGATGTTGACGCCAACTTGTTCGACCTCCCTGAGAAAAGACCCCAATTTTCAACGCCGATGACTCACTGCGGGTATAATACACATAAATGAGCATTTCCTCAATGGCTCATGTTCTCAGCGGAAGAAGCCGAACGGGTTCCGGCCGATGGCACGAACCGGACCGGCCGGAGCAGAAACCGCACGCACGAATTCAACGTCCTGTATCCTGTTGGGGTTAACGTGTCAGGAGAGAGAAAAGGGGGAAGCGATGTGGGCAAAGATAATAACCAGGCTCTTCCTTGTCGCGCTCGTCAGCTTGTGGATCGGCTCGATCGTCAGCGCCGCTCCTGCTCCCAATCCGCGCAAGGGTAAGAACTACTACAAGAAGAACTGCAGGGTGTGCCACGACGGCAAGACCGAAGCGATCCCGTCCTTGCAGCCGGCCGATAAGATCATGGACCAGTGGGAGAGAGCGTTCACCGACGAAGACGATGTCGCCGAGTGCATTCCCCGGGTCAAGGAAAAGACCGGCGTCGAGCTCACCGATCAGGATCTGCTCGACATCAAGCAGTACCTCGTCGACGGTGCGGCGGACGGCGAGCGACCGATGACCTGCGGGTAATCCTGCACCCTCCTAGACCGGGCAGCTGCCCGGTCTACCGGCGACCCATCTGCAGCTCGCGCTGCCGGCGGCGCGACGGGGGCCGTATTTCGATCTTCCACCGGCGGTGCATCCACCACCACTGATCGGGATGGTCCAGAACGAATTTCTCGAGCACCTGGTTGTAGCCGAGGGTGTTGCGATAGATCTCCTCCCTGGAACTGTCGGCGGAGATCCACTCCAGGGGCGGGTGGAACTGCATGACGTGACGACCGTCCGGCTTGCGATAGCTCGACGCCGGGATGACGGGGGCGCCGCTCTGTCTGGCGACCAACGCCAGGCTGCGATTCGTTCCAGCCTCTTTCCCGAAGAACTCGACCGCGACCGCCTTGGATCCGACCACCTGGTGCTGGTCCATGATGAAAATGATGACGTCGTTCTTCTCCAGCGCGTCGAAAACGTGCGTGAGGGCGTTGGCGGCCGAGATGATCCGCAGACCCGCCTTGCGGAAGTGGCCGAAGACCAGGCCTTCCAGGCCCGGGGCAAGGGACTTTCGAATCACGTGGAACCGGTTCTGATACTGCTTGAACTGCAGCATCGCGGCCCCCGCCGACAGCTCCCAGTTGCCGAAGTGGCCGGTCAGGACCAGGATCCCTCTCCCCCGCTCCGCCGCCTCGAGAACGTGCTCGATCCCGATCACATCGACCTTCCCCGCGATGCGCCGCTCCGAGCTCACCACCATCGCCAGGTCTTCAGCGATCGTCTTTGCAAAATGACTGTAGAAGCACCGGGCCAGCCGGCGCAGCTCCGCCTCGTTCAGCCGGTCCCCGAAGACCTGGCGCAGGTTGGCCATCACGATGCGCCGTCGCATCGGAAACAGCGAGTACATCGCGGACCCGAGCAGCGACGGTTTCAGCTCGGAGATCCCCGTGAGATCTCCGCTGCCCCCCGAAGGGGTCTCCATGGAGTCGGACGGTGTGTTTTCAGCCATTGGTCGAAAGCACGATACACGAGTTGAGCCCCGCAAAGGCGCGGCTCACCACGATGCCCACCGAGGATCTCGGTTTCTGCTCCGTGGCGCTGACCTTCACTCCCTCGCAATCTGGTGACAGCTCCTCGAGAGTGGGGATTCCCGGGACCCGGCCGTCTGCAAGGCAGAGGAGCGCGAGGATGCTCTCGATGACACCGCTGGCTGCAATGGTGTGCCCCAACGACCACTTGAAGCCCGTGACCGGAATCGCCGACGCCCCGAAGACATCGACGAAGGCGCGGGCCTCGCTGGCGTCGGAGACCCTGGTGCCGTTGGCGTGGGCCGAGATCATCCCGATCTCGTCGGGGCTCTTTCCACTGTCCTCCAGGGCTGAGCGTATGGCCCGGCTCACGCCCGCGCCGTCCTCGCGCACCGACAGCACCCCCTCGGCCTCGGAGACCACCGAGCTGCCCAGCACCTCGCCGTAGATCTTCGCGCCGCGGCGTTCGGCTTCGTCCCGCGACTCCAAGAAGAGCGCGCCCGCCCCTTCCCCCAGCACCGTGCCATCCCGATTCCGGTCAAACGGCCTCAGGCCTCGAGAGCTCAAGAGTCCCACGGAAGCGTAGTAGGGCAGCGCCTCGAGCTCCGAAGCGGAGTCGTAGCCGACGACGATCGCCCGATCGATCGCGCCGTCCCTCAGGTAGCGGCAGGCCTCGGCGATGGCCTGCGAGCCGCTGATCCCGTGGGCGGTGACGTTGGCGTTGGCCCCCTTGAAGCCGTACTGGATTCCCGCGTAGGCCAGCACGTTGTTGGGCAGCGCCCGCAGCAGCCACATCGGGTGGACGTCCTCCATGGCGCGGGCGCCGAACTCCCCGGTGTCGCCGTCGGCCTTCGAGAGCGGCGACAGGTAGTCGTGTTGGGACCGGTACTTGGTAGCCGGCGAGCCGACAAAGACGCCGGTGCGGTCGTTGAAGGTAGTAGGATCCGCGAGCCCGTCACGGTGCTCGATGATCCTGCTGTGGGCGACGGCCTGGGTGACGGCGTTCAACCCGATCACGTCCTGCCGCGTGATGAATTTGAGGAGCTTCCGGTCCGCAACCAGCTCCCGCGGACTATAGGCCTTGATCTCGCCCGCGAGGCGGTACGGCCACCCGGAGCTGTCCCAGGTCTCTGCCTGCCGGATCCCGCTCTCCCCCGCGAGGACCGCCTTCCATGTCGTTGCCGCATCGGCCCCGGAGGCGGTGAGGCAGCCGTAGCCCGTGATGACGACGCCGCTAGCCCGCACGGCTCACCGCCCCCGCGTCTCGGCGCGCTGCGGACTGCGGAGGATCAGACAGCTGTTCGAGCCGCCGAAACCGAACGAGTTCGACAGAGCCACGTCGATCTGCATCGGCCGGCACCCCTGGGTGACGTAGTCGAGATCGCACTCCGGGTCGGGCGTCCTGAGGTTCGTGGTCATCGGGGCCGTGGAGTGTTCGATCGCCAACGCGCAGATGATGGCCTCGACGGCGCCCGCCGCGGCGATCAAATGTCCCATCTGGGATTTGGTCGAGCTGACGGCCAGATCCGCCGCGCGGTCGCCGAAGACCGCTTTGATGGCGTTGGTCTCGCTCAGATCGTTCATCGGGGTGGAGGTGCCGTGGGCGTTGACGTAGTCGATCGCGTCGATGGTCTCGCCGGCGTCGGCCAGAGCGCCGCGGATGGCCTGGATCGGTCCGTCTCCGGAGGGCGGAGAGTCCGTGATCCGGTACGAGCTCAGGGAGTTTCCCTCGCCTGCGAGCTCGGCGTAGATCTTTGCTCCCCTGTCTCTGGCCCGCTGCCAGTCTTCAAGGACCACGAACCCGGCCCCCTCCCCCAGAACGAACCCGTTGCGGGTGCGGTCGAACGGGCGGCTGGCCGAGGCCGGCCGATCGTTGTCCGTCGAGATCGCTCCGAGCAGGCAGAAGCCCGCGAGCCCGACCGGGTTGATCATGGTGTCGTAACCGCCCGCTAGCACGTAGTCCGCCTGCCCGCTGCGGATCACCCGCATCGCCAGGCCGAGGGCCTGGCCGCCGGAGGCGCAGGCCGTGTGCAGGTTGGCGGAGTAGCCGCGGATGTCGTAACGCCTGTGCAGCAGTGCCTGGCCTGCGACCGTCCGATGGCGGGCAAACTCCGGAGAGGAGATGAACCTCTCGCCCTCCGCACCGAGCCGGGCCAGGTCGATCTCCCCGTCTTTTGCAAACTCCCGCTGGAAGCGCTGCAGGAAGTCGAACTCCTGGGTCATCATCCCGCTGCCGGACACCAGGCCCCAGCGCTCGGCCGTAGCCGGGGTGGGCCGGACGCCCGCGTCCCGCACCGCCTCCTCCGCCGCGGCGAGGGCGAAGAGAGAGAAGGGGGTGGCGTACTTGAGGCTTTTGCGGTCCCCGACCGCCTCTTCGGCACAGAGGTCTCTGACCTCGGCCGCGATCCGCGTCGGGAATCCCGATGCGTCGAAGCCGGCAATCTCGCGCACCCCGGACTCGCCACTGAGAAGGGCGTTCCACGTCGACGCGACGTCGTTCCCCAACGGCGTCACCATCCCGATACCGGTGACGGCCACCCTTCTCGGGGCCGCCCTCACGAGCTTTCCCCGACGGCCACCGAGTACCCGGCTTCGCCGACGCAGACGCGGCTTCCGTCGACCTCGCAGCGGAATCTCATCAGCGCGTTCTCGGAACTTTTCTCCACCACCCGGACCTTCGCCACCAGGGAGCTTCCCGGCTCGACAAACCGGCTCATCTTCACCCTGCGGGCCCCGGTCGGGGCATACCGTGCGCCGCCGTCCTCGAGCAGCTTCTGACCGAGCTGGAGCAGCGATTCCAGGAGCAGGGACAGGGGCAGGACCGGTTTTCTCGGGAAGTGATCCGCGAAGAAGGCCTCTCGACCGGAGACCTGCAGGACCGCCGTCGCCTCCTTGCCGCTCTCCAGGGAGAGAATCTCGTCGAACGACACATCGAACCCAACAGCGGGGTCCCCCTCAGGCTGCGGCGCCTCGGTCGGAGCACCCGGACGGTGGATCCGAGCCAACCGCTCCCGTAATTCCTCGGGGTCGTTGAACTGCTCCATCGGGAGCAGCGGCCCGAGCGTGTTCTCCAGCCTCAGGACCTCGGTCCCGTCGACCGACGCGACCGCATGATAAAAAACCGCGTCATCGGTCACCGAGTCGATCGTCGTGTCCAGCAGGATGGAATCTCCGACGGCGGCCTCCCCGCTGATGACCACCTCGCCGACGACCCCGGCCACCGGACGCACGGAAAAGTCCTTCGCGGCCATCACGCTCCAGGCGCCGAGCTGGCCCAGGGCCTCGCCGATGATGCACGAAAGCAGCGCCGGCGCGCCGCCGGCGGTCGGCCGCACGAAGGTGTCGCCGGGCGTCACGTGCTTGACCCCGAGGGCGTGGCGCCCCGGATCGAGCTCGAGAATCTGATCGACGAAGTGGAACACCGCTAGGTAGACGCGGCCTGCTCGGCCCGCTCCTGCTCGCGGAGCACGATCTTGCAGATCGTTTCCACGGTGAACAGGGTGGGGATGAGAGCGACCTGCATCCGCGGGGTGAAACGATCCTCGGGCACCTCGGAGAGGTACGCTCTCAGCTGCTCCAGTCCCTCATCGGTGAGCCGCCCGTGCTCTTCGAAATCGTCATCGGAGAGGCCGCGACGCGCTTCCTGCTCGATCATGCCGCGTGGGATCTTGATTTTGAACTCACGCTCGAGCTGGTAGACCAGGTCGAGAAAGTCGATCGACTCCGCGCTGTAGTCGTCGACCAGGCTCCCGTCGCGCTGGATCTCCTCTTCGTCGAAGGCGAGAACGTCGGCGACGATCTCGCGGACCTTTGGGTAGATGGTGTCGGTGTTCATCTTCTCCTCGCTTGGCGGATCCTCACTTCATCTTGAACCCGCCGTCGACGTGAATGATTTCTCCGTTGATGTACTCCCCATAGCGGGAGGCAAGGAAACATACCACGGACGCAACCTCGGCCGGTGTTCCATACCTACCCAGAAGAATGCGGTCGAGAGCCTGCTCTCCGGCCAGCTCCCGGACCTCGCGGCTCATATCCGTGTCGATAAGTCCCGGAGCCACCGCGTTGACCCGGATCTTGCGCGGGGCGAGCTCCACCGCCAGCGCCCGGGTGAAGGCGTTGATCGCCCCCTTGCTCGCGGCATAATTGGTCTGCCCCTTGCCGCCCTTCTCGCCCGAAACCGAGCTGATGTTGATGATCGCGCCGCCGCGCTGCCGCATCATTATTGGGGCCACTGCGCCGGTGACGTGAAAGACCCCCATGACGTTGGTGGCGAAAACGTCGCCGATCTCGTCCGCAGTAAACGCCGGCAGCAAGTTGTCCCGGATCACACCGGCGTTGTTGACGAGAATGTCGACGCGGTCCGTGCGATCGAGCACCGATTCCACGACCCGTCCGCAGTCCTCGGTATTTCGCACGTCGACCTGCTGGGCTGTCACCTTGGAGCCGGATGCCCGGCACTGGGCCTGCAGCGCTTCGGCGGCCTCGCTGTTCTTGAGATAGAAGAAGGTGACATCGGCGCCTTCGGCGGCCAGGACCTTGACGATCTCGCGGCCGATCCCCCGGCCCCCACCGGTAACGATGGCGGTCTTGCCTTCGATCCCCGAATCTCTGAAGATCATCCCCACCTCATCCGGCCACGGAGTAGCCTGCATCGACCACGATCGTCTGACCTCGAATCGCCTCGGCCTCGGGCAGACACAGAAGATAGGCCACATCGGCGACATCCGCGGCCGTCAGCTCCCTGCCGAGCTGGGACCGCACTTTGAACTCCTCGAGGAGCTGCTCCCGGTTGGGGAAGTTTTTGATGGCATCGGTGTCGACGACTCCGGCCGATATCGTGTTCACCGATATCCCCCAAGGCGCCAGCTCCATGCTCAGGGATCGGACCAGCGACTCCAGCGCCGCCTTCGAGGCGCCGATGAACGCATAGTCGGGGATGGCGCGGTGAGCCCCCAGGCTGGAGAGCGCCAACACCCGGGATCCTCGCCCCATGAGCGGCTTCGCCTGCTGCACGAGGTGGTTCAGCGCCAGAGCGTTGGTCTCCATGCACCAGCGCCAGTGTTTGGTGGACATCTCCAGCGCCGGTTTCAGGACACCGCTCGCCGCGTTGCTGACGAGAATGTCGAGCTTGCCGAACTCCTCGCGAATGGCCTCGAACATCTCCTTGACGGCCGGCAGGTCGGTGACGCTGGCCTGAAAGGTGAACGATTGTGCGCCCAGTGCTTCCAGCTCCCGACAGAGCACCTCCGCTTCGACGGCGCTCGAGAAGTAGTTGACGCAGACCCCGCAGCCGGCCCGGGCCAGCCGCCGGCAGATCGCCTCGCCAATTCCGCGCGCCCCACCAGTGACCAGCGCCGTCTTTCCTTGGAGCGATCGGGACTCGAGTTCTCTGCTCATGGTCGCGATCTTCTCATATCCCGCGGCGATGGAGAAAGGGGTTTACCCCCGAGCTTTACCAGCTTCCAAATGCGGCCGACGGGGGAATGGGGCACGCCGATTCGTGGCGAATCGGGATGCCAGGCACCTCCGCCGCATGCGGGCCGTTTCCAAGGCGCTTTCCGAATAGCCTGAAGACGTACCATCTGCGGTGGGGTACTGGGTGGGTATTGAGAATTGAGAATTGAGAACTGAGAATTGAATTCGTTATTGAGTTGCTTTCTCGATCCGCTCCAGCGCGTGGATGGGCCCGAGTGCGACCAGCACATCGCCGGCCTCGATGGGCTCGTCGGGATCCGGGTTGAAGGTGCTGGTATCACCGCGTTTGAGGGCGACGACAATGATGCCGAACCGCTGCCGCACCTCGGCGCCGGCGAGGGTCTTGCCGGCGAGATCGCTCGAGGGGTGGACCACAACCTCGGCCAGCTCGAGCTCCACCGATGAGCCCATCAGGGACGCATCGATGAAGTCGGTCACCGTCGGTTTGAGGGCGGTAAGGGCCAACCGTGTGCCGCCAACCCGGTAGGGGTTGAGGACCCGGTCGGCGCCGGCCAGCCGGAGAAGTTCATCGGCGCCATCGTCCACGGCGCGCGCGATGACCGTGATGTCGGGGTTGAGCTGGCGGGCGAGGAGAATCGAGTAGACGTTGTGGGCGTCATCGGCAAGACAGGCGATCATCGTCTTCGCGCGAACCACGCCGGCCGCGCGCAGCACCTCTTCCTGGGTCGCGTCGCCGCGAACCACCGGCAAATGGGCTTCCTCGAGATCGCGGCAGCGTTCGGCGTCCATCTCGACGACGGCAAAGGGGATGCCGCGCTCGCGTAAGACCTCCACCACCGCGTGCCCCATCCGGCCGTGGCCGCAGACCACGATGTGCTCGTTCAATTCCTTGATCATGGTCAGATCCCTTCGCATCCCGATGATGCGGCGGATGTCGGTGTCGAGCACGGCTCGCGCGAACTCCGTGGCAATGAGGAGGATGGCTCCGACTCCTATGAACGCGAGCAGGACGGTGAATGACTGTCCCGCCGGCGACAGCGGAAAGGCCTCGCGAAAACCGACGGTGGTAACGGTGATGGCGGTCATGTAGAACGAGCTGAGGGCGCTCTGGTCTTCGATCACCATGTAGCCGACGGTACCGCCGGCGAGCACCGACAGGCCAAGCGCGATTGATCTCAGAACAACCCGGCGACGTTTGGCTTCCACGTCACTATCGTACACGGGAAGCAGAGGCGTCGAGGAACAGGGGAGGGGGTTAGGATGCACCTGCCTGCCCAACCGGCTGTGCCGGGATACAGGATGCAAGAGGTCAAGTCCTAGCGAAAAGTTGTCAGTCGTCGTCGGAC